>USAR01000138.1 GCA_900552605.1 uncultured Oscillospiraceae bacterium
CGCGCGGCGCGGGGGCGCGGCTTTTATGCGGTTTAGCTTCAGCATACAGTTTGAACCCGATAGGTCTTTACAGCAGCACAGTAACAAAGCTTTTTCTGCTTCAATCAATGAAAAACAAACTCGACAATAGAGTGAGTTTTTTTAAAGCGTAAGGCGGAACTCGGCTGTTTTTCCGTTTTTAACAGTGTGCTTTTCGCCGTTCGGTAAAACAACTGTTGCCGTTGTAGCCTCGGGCACTGTCACTTTTATGCAAGCGGAGCCTTCTTCCGCTTTCCAAGATGAAATAATCTTGCCTCTTTCAAGTGAATAGCTTACGGTGAGATCGCCTATAATTTCGGAAACATACGGTTTGATTGTCACCTCGGCAAAATCCGCGGTGTGGAAGCATATACCACCCAGCGTTTCAAAAATAAATCTGCCCACACTGCCGAAGGTATAGTGGTCCATACTGTCCATCGGCTCGCGGCTTGCGTGACCCTGCCATGTTTCGGTAATCGTGGTTGCACCCGTTTTTATCAGATACAGCCAAGAGGGATAATCCTCTTTTAAAAGAAATCTTACCGCCGTGTCGATATCTCCGGCTTTCGCAAGCATCATCAAAAGACTCTCGGTTGTTATAAATCCCGTTGTAAGTCTGCCGTCGTTTTTTGCGTATTCGCAAAGCTTTTTTAAAAGCTGCGGCTCGTTTTTTTCGTCGGCGATTCCCAGCATAAGCGGCAGAATAATTCCGCCCTGACATTTTGGAGTGTAGTCGTGATCTGAATCAATGTAAAATTCCCTGTTAAATCTTTCCTTTGCAATTCTGTATTTTTCGGAAAACTCAGCTTTAAACTCCGGCTTTTCAATAACATCTGCAATCTCAGCCGCACATTTATACATATATGTGTGAAATGCAAAGCCGAAAAACTGCTCGGGCACATTTATAATTGACAAATGGTCTCTGTATCTTGCCGAATCGTTCGGCACAAGCAGATTTTCTGTAAGTGCCGCCTCGCGCCGACGGATAAGCTCAAGAATTTTCGGAAATTTTCTTTTTAAAATGCCGCGGTCACCGTAAAATTTCCACAGCTTTAAAGGAAGCAAATATTCTTCGTCCTCCCAGCCGTATGTTCCGCGCTCCATTTTGCGACCTATATCCGACCAGCGGCCGAGAAAGGTTCGGCAGTCCATATACCACATTGCAGTGTAGGCAAATGCGCTTATATCACCGTTCCAAAAATTCTTTTCACGAGTAGGGCAATCGGTCGGTCCTGCCAAAATGTTGTTTCTGAACGTTCTTGTTATTATATCCCAAAGCTTTGTAATGCCGCTGTTAGAAGACTGCACCTCACCCGTTACTCTGAGGTCGGTGTGCATCACTCTCGACACAACGCCTGAGCCTTTCGGCAGGTTTTTAATATAAATATAGCGGTATCCCGTATAAGCAAACTGCGGCTCATAAATCTCCTCTTTGTTGCCGTTGCAAATGTAAACGTCGCGGTTGCGAAGCGCGGTTTGAGAGCGCCCCGAGGGCAGGGTGTCGCACGGATAGAAAACATCGCCGTAAACGCCCTCAATCGGGTTGCCGTCGTCATCCAGCCTTTCACAGTAGCCGATTTCGATTTGCGTGCCGGGCTTTGCCTGCTTTATCCTTAAGCCGCAGCGGCCGGTGGTGTTGACGCCGAAATCGAAAATATCGCGCCCGTCGGAAAGCTTGCCGACAGAAATAGGTTCAAGTATTTCGCAAACTCTCACGGGCGGATAAGAGTGCAGCACGGCGGAGGGGTGCTTTTCTAAAACTATTGCATTTACCCAATTACCGCCGCTTTCTTCCAAGCACCAATTTGATTTCTCCATGCGGCTGTCATATCGCTCTCCGTACTGAATATCGTTTTCAACATACGGAGAAAGCGCACAGGAAAAACTTTCGTCGGTAACGATTTTTTGCACTGTGCCGTCGGTATATTCAACAGAGAGAGCTGCTGCAACGGCATTTCGGTTTGCAAAAAGCGAGCCCCACGATTCACAGTTATACCAGCCGTTGCCTGTTATAAATCCCAAAATGTTTTTGCCGTTTTTCAGCCTGCTTGTTACATCGTATTCCGAATACTCCGCCGCGTCCTGCATAGCGCCAGGCAAAAACATATCTTCCGTTACTTTTTCTCCGTTTAAAAAAGGCGTGCAAAGACCGAGTGCGGTTACATAAAGCTTTGCACTTTTAACAGGTTTATTCACAGTGAAACCGCGACGCAAATACAGCGAACGACGAAGCTGACGCGGGTGCAGGCGGTATGATGCTGTTTTTATATCGTTCCACGGGTTTTGCCAAGAGGACTTTGTATCCCAACCCTCAATTTCTTTACCTTCGCCGAAATTGCAGGTTATTCTGAATTCAAAGCTTTTATCAAAGGGGATAATCTCCCTTTTATCGCCGCTTATAATAGCTAAAGAACCTCTTAAAGCTGCCGAAAAACCGAAGCCGGAGCATTGAAACAAGCGCAGAGCAAGGGTGTTTTTGCCGCTTTTAAAGTACTGCGTCACATCAATCACATCGGAATAAAAGCCGTTTTTCTCGTAGCTTTGCAGCGCACATTCGCCGTTTATTATCAGGTCAAGCTGATTATCGCACTCAAGCTCCAAAAGCACGCTGTCGAAACCGCTCAGCGTTACCTCACGGAATAAATGCAGTCTTGTGAAGAACGGCACCCAGATGTAATCGGGATTGCAAAGCTTAAGCTTGCGTTCGCTGTCACCTGCTGCAAAAATGCTATCGTCTGCGGTTATAAAGCTGCCTTCCATTTTAATTTCTTTATATTCGTAATCCATACTTATCACCGCTTCCTTTGAAAAATAATTTTAAACAGTTTCGGCTTAGATTTGACCTTTATTATATTTGCAAAAAGAGGCTTTTTCAATGTATTTTTTAAAGATTGTTCAGTCTTTTATGTGCTTTTAACCGCGATTAAGCGGTTTTTGAAACCCGAGAGCGATTTTTGAAAATCGCTTGGACTTCGGTTTGTTTTTCTGCACTGATTTATGTATTGAAAAAAACAACAGCTCGGCAATATTAAAACTGCCGCGCTGTATTGAAACGTTCAACCGAGAAAAAAGCCGTCGGTCTTATCTTAATTGCCTATGTTTGCGAAAAATCAGCTTTTCTTTTTAATGCCTATAAGCTTGCCGTCTTCCGATTTATAATAAATATTGCCGCTTTGTACCGTGAGCTTAAGATTATCGCAACCGTTAAAAGACGACGGTGCCACAGCGGTTACGGTTTTCGGCAGTTCGATTTTTTTAAGCGATGCACAGTTTTCAAAGCTGCGAGCGCCGAAATACGCAAGATTGCTGTTAAGCGAGAGCTTTTCAAGACTCTTGCAATTCGCAAATGTGGAAAACGGTATTTTTCGCAACACTTCGGAAAGCTGAATTTCTTTAAGTGCAGCGCAGTTTTCAAAAACGCTGTGACCGAGCACATTTACGGTGCCGGGCATTACAAACTCTTTGAGTTTTTTACAGTTTTTAAAAGCCTCGTTGCCAAGAGTTAAAACACCGTCGTAAACCTCGATATGCTCAAGAGAGCTGTCGTAAAAAGCGCAGTTGCCGATTCTTGTAAGATCTTCTGTCGCACGGAATGACGATGCGTTTCTGTAAACGGGATATCGATACAGCACGGTTTTATCCGCATTGTAAAGCACACCGCTACGTGCGGAAAACACAGTGCTTTCTTTGTCGACCTTAAATTCCGAAACATAGCCAAGCTCTCTGAAATCGGCAACGTCAACAACATTTTTGCCGATGATCATTGTAATGCCGTCGCCGTTTCCCTTTAAATCAAGTCCCGAAATATACTTTACGCTGTCGGGAATTTCAATAACGTCACCGTTAATATCACAGCGTATCATAACACCCTTGCCCACAACAGCTGTACCGCTTTTGGATTTTAGCCACGCACTGCCGGAGAAAGCATTGTTATCGGCTTTTTGAAGCCCGCTGTTCACAACAATATTTTCTGCTGTGCAGCCTTCAAAAACGCCTGTTCCAACGCACACGGTGCTTTCGGAAAAAACAATTGAATCTGCCGAGTCGCAGTTTTTAAAAACCTCGCAATCCAGAGTTATAACGTTTTGGGGAACGACAATGCTTTTTGAGTTGCCGCAATATTTAATAAGCACACCTTTGCCGAAAACACAAAACTCGCTGTTGAGCGATTTATACCACGGCGTGCCGTGAAAGCAGTTGCCGATAATTCTCTCCAAAGAATTAGGAAGGCTCACCTTTTGAAGCGCCGTGAATTTCGAAAAAGCGCCCTCTCGTATTACGCGGACACCCTCATTTACCTTAAGCGTTTTAACCGTGGTATTCTTTTCGTCAAAACCAAACGAAACAGTGTTTATATTGCTGCCGTCGAAAGCCGAGGGTATTACAAGCTCTGTGCCGGAAAACTGTGAGCCGTCGAAAAACAGTCTGCCGTAGCCGTCGGTTGAAAACCAAGGCGAGTTTTCGGAATTGAATGCTTTTTTTGCTTCTTTTTCTTTTTTCTTTTGCTCGGCCTCCGCTTTAACAGAGCTTGCGGTAGATGCCGAAAACGGAATGGCGCTGCCGCCGCTTCTGTTTCTGAAAAACACAAAATATGCCAAAATAAACACGGCAGCCGCAGCAAGGCAGATAACCGCCGCAATACGCTTAAGCTGCAGCGGCGGCTTGCCGCCCGCGTCGTAAGTGTTATCCTCAAAAACAAAGCCTTCTCCGTTTTGCGCAGGGCTTTCGTTATAATTATTCTCGTTTTTCTTTTTCATTTCAACCAACCCTTTTTGTGGGGAAATTATAATATACTGCAATTGAGCTGTACCGAAACCGGAGTTACACAACACTTATATTATAAATTACAAAAGCATTTCTGTCAACAAACAGCGCAGCAA
>USAR01000139.1 GCA_900552605.1 uncultured Oscillospiraceae bacterium
TCCGCGAATTCTGTATGCCGTAGGGTCTCCGTGCGGACTGCGGTTAACACATTTTACCTCAGTTCCGCCGATAAGTCCCAGGTCAAGAAGTCTTCGCCTTATACAGCCGCCGAGCATTATGCTTTTCACGGCGCATATTTTTCCTTCCTCAAGTTCGCTTAAAACCATAACTTTCATTCCTTTGCAGTTACTTACAATATAATTCTACTCTGGAAGGTGTAACTTTGTTACTGAATATAACCGGTTGTCGGTTTGCCAAGTATCGGTTTTAATACTTGACTTTCGGTTAACAAAAAGGTACAATTGTACTGTTAAGTACAAATCGCAAGGATAAAACGTATTTTTTTATTTTTGATATGTTGTCTATACATAAATTTTTAACGGAGGTACAGTATGGCTCAAGAAGAAAATAAGAGCAAGAATATCACAAAACAAAATGATACAAACAAAAGAATAATAAACGAAAAAAAGACACAGCAAAAAAACACAGCCGGCAAGGCACCCGCAAAAAAGAACACGGGATTAAAGCTTTCGAAAAAAGGAACAGCGGCAAAAAGAACAACGCAAAAGTCAGCACCTGCTAAAAAGCAACAGAATTCCGAACGACAAAGAGGTACACAGCAAAAGAAAAACGCTGTACAGTCCGGTATGCAAGGCAATAAAAACACGAAGTCTGCGAACAATACTAAAAAGCCTGTTTATGCAAAGGGCAGAATACCGCTTAGAATTATTCCGCTCGGCGGTCTTAACGAAATCGGCAAAAACATTACCCTTTATGAATACGGAAACGATATGTTGCTGGTGGATTGCGGTATGTCGTTTCCCGACGAGGATTTGCCGGGCGTTGACAGCGTTATTCCGGATTTCAGCTATATTGTTAAAAATAAAGATAAGATCCGCGGCCTTGTTGTAACTCACGGACATGAGGATCACATCGGCGGTATTCCTTATCTGCTTAAGGAAATGAATATTCCCGTTTACGGAACACGTCTTACAATAGGGCTTATTTCGGGTAAGCTTAAAGAGCACAATCTTCTTAATTCGGCAAAGCTGTATTCGGTTTTCCCGGGAGATGTTGTAAAGCTCGGCGGCTTTTCTGTTGAGTTTATCCATGTAAACCACTCTATTCCCGATGCTTGCGGCTTTGCAATTAAATGCGGTGCAGGCACTGTTGTGCAGACAGGTGACTTTAAGATAGACACAACACCTATCGACGATAATGTTATTGATATTGCCCGTTTTGCCGAGCTCGGCAAAGAGGGTGTGCTGGCTTTGCTTTCGGAATCGACCAATGTTGAGCGTCCGGGATACACACAGTCGGAAAGAATAGTGGGGGAATCTTTTTCAAATCTTTTCAGAAAAGGCGAGGGTCACAGAATAATCGTTGCAACCTTTTCTTCCAATATTCACAGACTTCAGCAGATCATTGATGAAGCTGTACACTGCGGCAGAAAGGTTGCCGTTTCGGGACGGAGTATGATAAACGTTGTCTCCGTTGCGGCGGAACTCGGTTACCTTAATGTGCCCAAAGGCGTGCTTATTGAAGTAGATATGGTAAAACGCTATTCACCGGGTGAAATTGTTATTATAACTACCGGCAGCCAGGGCGAGCCTATGTCGGCACTGCACAGAATGGCTTTCGGCGAACACAGGCAGATCGGTATTTCGCCCGGCGATATGATCATTATTTCGGCAACGCCGATTCCGGGCAATGAAAAGCTTGTGGGTAAGGTTATAAACGAGCTTATAAAGCTCGGCGCAAATGTGGTTTATGAAAAGATGTATGACGTGCACGTTTCCGGTCACGCATGCCAAGAAGAGCTTAAGCTTATGCTCAGCATTGTTAAACCAACATTCTTTATACCGGTTCACGGCGAGCAAAAACACCTGTTCAAGCACGCGCAGCTGGCTCAGCAAATGGGAATACCGAAGGAAAATGTTCTTGTAACAGACATCGGCAGAGTTATCGAGTTTAAAAAGAACGCAATGAAGGTTGTAGATAATGTTCCTGCCGGCAGAGTTCTGATAGACGGACTTGGTGTCGGTGATGTCGGCAGCGTCGTTCTTCGCGAAAGAAAACACTTGGCAGAGGATGGACTTGTGGTTGTGACGCTTACAATTGACTCTGCAACAAACGAGGTCGTTTCGGGACCTGAGGTAATTACACGCGGTTTTGTCTTTGTTAAAGAATCCGAAAAGCTTGTTGACGATGCAAGAGAAATTGCGTGTGATACCTTGGAGCGCTGCTATGATAAGGGTATTCGCGACAGAGGCAGTGTTAAGGCTAAGCTTCGAGATGATATTTCAAAGTTCCTTTATGAGAAAACAAGAAGAAGTCCTATGATTCTTCCTATAATTCTCGAAATCTGATAATCGGTTGGTTTGTGCACTTCTTTTGTCGCTTGTGTTTTGTGGATATAACTGCTAAAACATAAGCAAAGGAGGGGGAAAGGATGAAAAAAAGATTTAAACCGTTCAACAGTATTTTCGGCTCAGGATATGTTATGCTTATTCTGATTATGTTGCTTACTGTTGTTTCCGCTGTTTGCAAAAACAGTTTAACACTGCCTTTAGCCGTTTCTACGGTCATCGGCGTTGTGATTATGGGAATTACTGTTTTTTGCACTCAGAGGATTTATCGCAGCTTTGTATCAGTGCTTGAAGATGAAGCATCACCTAAATCAAAGCTTCTTTCCGAACTTCCTTTTCCTGTTGTATACACTTATTCCGACGGACAGATTATTTGGTACAATTCTTTTTTTAAAAAGTGTTGCGGTGATGATTGCTACGGAGAAGATATTACCGAGCTTTTGAAATTGGACAGCGATAAGATGCTTGTTAACGGTTATTGCGATATAGCATTTCGCGGCAGAAATTTTACGGTTTATCACACGCCTTGCGATGCACAATATCCCGCGAGTATTTACTTTTTAATTGATAACACGGCTCTTAAAAAAGCCGCAAATGAATATTATAACACACGCCCCGTTGTTATGACGGTTACGGTGGATAACTTTTATGAAGTTACAAAAAGCTGTCGCGACAGCGAAAAATCCGCCTATCGCGGCGCTATCCACCGTGAAATTGAAAATTGGCTCACCGATATTCCCTGCATTACTCTGAATCAAAACGACAACGGAATTTTTGTTCTTATGGAAGAGCGGCATTTGAGACAGCTTATAAACGGTCGTTTTTCCGTTTTAGAGGCTGTAAGACAGTTGGAAGTAAACGCACAAGGACCGTTCACGCTTTCCATCGGCGTGGGAAGATACGGCAAAACACCGGAGGAGTGTGAAACGCTTTGCGTTCAGGCACTTGAAATGGCACAAAGCCGCGGAGGCGATCAGGCTGCAATTAAAACTACCAACAACGAATACAGCTTTTTCGGCGGTGTTTCAAAGGCTGCCGAAAAGCATACAAAGGTTAGAGCAAGAGCGGTTTCTTCAGCTCTTTACAGAATGATATTAGCTTCCGATAAGGTCATTCTGATGGGACATAAGTATTCAGATATTGATTGTCTGGGAGCTTGTTATGCACTGTCGAGTCTTGCAAGACAGTTGAAAAAAACGGCGTACATTGTTTTTAATTCGAAAAATACACTTGCGCTGCCGCTTTATAAGCAGATTATAAACGGCGACAGCGGCTGTGTTTTTACAACGGGAAGTGACGATTCACTTAACATAACCGATAAAACATTGCTTATAATTGCCGATGTTCACAGACCCGACTTTGTTGAAAATAAATCGGTTTTCGAAAAATGCAAAAATGTTGTGGTTATTGACCACCACAGAAAATCGGTTGACGCAATCTCAAATGCTGTTGTGTTTTATCATGAAACGGCAACATCTTCAACCTGTGAAATGGTAACCGAACTTTTGCAGTATATGGAGCATGTTGAAATTTCACCGCTTGCCGCAAATGCTTTGCTTGGCGGCATTATGCTTGATACAAAGAGCTTTTGTTTTCATACCGGTATCAGAACATTTGAAGCGTCTGCATATTTAAGAAGCCTTGGTGCAGACCCGATTGCCGTAAAAAAGCTGTTTGCGGACGATATGCGCACATTTATAAGAAAATCTGCAATCATTTCTGCATCGCAGCTTTACGAGGACTGCGCAATTTCTTATGACGAGGTATCAGATGATATTACAAGAATTGCAACATCGCAAGCGGCGGACGAACTGCTTTATCTTGAAAACGTAAGAGCGTCGTTTGTAATGTGCAGAACCGGCGATATGATCAACATTTCAGCACGTTCGTTCGGTGAGATAAATGTTCAGCTTATTATGGAACTGCTTGGCGGAGGCGGGCACAGAAATATGGCTGCTTGCCAAATTGCCGAAACCGATTTTAATGCGGCAAAGCAAAAGCTGCTTGCTGCAATTAACGAATATAAAAAAAGTGTTTCTTATAAAACGCAGATATGAAAGGAATGAACTCACATGAAGGTTGTACTGAAAAAGGATGTTAAAGGAAAAGGGAAAGCAGGGGAGCTTGTTACCGTTTCGGACGGATATGCAAGAAACTTTCTTTTCCCGCGCGATTTAGCTATTGAGGCAAACGCAGCAACTCTCAGCGAATTCAAAAGCCGCGAGGAGTCAAAGGCACATCATGCTGCCGAAGAGAAAAAGGAAGCAGAGCAGATTGCAGAAAAAATTAAAACAACAACGATTATCGTTAAAGCAAAAGCAGGAGCTGGCGGTAAGCTTTTCGGTGCGGTAACCACGAAAGAGGTTTGCGCCGAGCTTAACAATATGCTTAATACAAAAATCGATCGCAGAAAAATTGTTATGACAGACATTAAGTCATACGGCGAATTTACAGCGGAAGTGAAGCTGCATCCCGGCATTTCGGCGCAGCTTTCGGTAAAGGTAGTTGAATA
>USAR01000140.1 GCA_900552605.1 uncultured Oscillospiraceae bacterium
ATTTTCTACTTTAGGTAGTCTTTTTTGTACTGTCTGCACAATCTGGGGCAGGTCAAGCCTTGCGGTTCTTTTTTTAACTATTATGTTTCAGATACAACCTAAGCTGCTATTATTGAGCACCCTTCATTGTTGTATTGATGCAGGTAGTGATCTGATCCTTAGTTTGAGTAATGCACTTAGAAATATCATCTCCGTTAACGATTTTGAACCATACCTGACCGTTAACAAGATTAAGAACGTTGTTTTCAGAGGTCTGGAACTGACCGGGCTCGCAGCAGATATCACCCTTAAGCAGCTCTGCAGCGTATTCCTTGTCGGCCTTGCTCATTGCATTAGAGTCCTGAACCGGATCCTGATAGCGCGAACGGAAAGTATCCCAAGCTATTGAAACTCTCGGATCCTTGCCCTTACCGCAGCAAACAGCGGTGAGCCAACCTGTGGGGTAAACCTTGGATTTGTTTGTTGAACCGAGCGGTACTTCAACAATACCGATGTTGTTCTTATCACGGTTGAAAGCAGCAGAGCTCTTAACCTCTTTTGCAAGGTCGAGGTATTTAGAAGTCTCCTCTGTCCACATATAAACAGTGCCCTTGCGAAGCGACTCTGAAGTGTTGTAAGGATGTGATCCGTCACGCGGCTCACCGATTCTGGTGTTGCCTGTGAAGAATTCCTGAATCTGCTTACAACCTGCAATAAACTGTGCAGAAGTGATGTTCTGAGTGTACTTAACACTCTTTGTCTTGTTATTTGTTTCAGCCTTTACGATAGCGGAACCGTATGCAAGTGTTACGCAACGACCGGTAAACGAGTTTGAAACAAAGTAAACACCGCTGTCGATATCTGTCAAACGGCGACCCATAGATTTAATTACCCTCCAAGTCCATTTGCCGTTTTCGGCAAGCTTTCTCGGGTCCTTAGATCCTGAATAGCCGGCGTCTGCCATCTGCTTTTTGTTGTAGTAGATAACATACGGGAAAACAGATTCGAAGTTGCAAGTACCATAGAGCTTACCTTTATATGCAAAGTAGCCGCTCTTTGCGATATCGATACCGCCTGCGAGAGGATTGTTGCTGTCCATAAGGTCGTCTGTACGAAGAGTGGGAAGAACATTCTCGTAAAGATTATCAATGGCGCATGCAGGAAACATAGAGCCGTGTGCATAGCAGATATCATACATACTGCCGGCAGAAAGAGCCTGTGTTACCTGCTGGTTGTAGGTACCAAATTTAAGAGTTGTGAGCTTAACCTTGCAGTTGTACTCCTTTTCAAAAGCAGCAATTGTACGTTTGAAGGAAGCAGTGTTGTACTGACCTTCTTCTGTAATTGCCATTTTGATTGTCTTACCTTTAAGGTTAAGTCCGCTTGTCTGGCTCTTGCCGCTCTTAACGGAAATCCAACCTGCAACACTCTTGATGTTCTTCTTACCGGATTGGTTACCCTTACCGGAAGTTGGTTTAGTGCCGCCTTTGCTTGTTACCACACGGCTGTTGGCGTTAACAGTGGTGCCTTTGCTTGCTGTTGTTTGTGTTCCTGATTTTGTTGCCTTGCTGCCGGTTGATTTGGTGTCTTTGCTTGCATCACCGGTGCTGGCTGTGTTGTCGCCGGTTGAATCTACGCTTGCAACATCGGATGTGTTGTTGGCTGCGCCTGATGATGTAGTGCTGTCATCTTTGCCGCAAGCGACAAATGAGAGAGCAAAAACCATAACCAGCAATAACGCTGTTACTCTTTTTAACATTGCACATATTCCTCCTTACAAAATATTGCAACTGTATTATACAATACCGTTTCGGAATAGTCAATATAATAGTATAAAATTTTTCTCTAAGGTGGGGAAGTTTTTGTATGCTCATAACAAATATTTTGGTGAATTATGTTAACATAACCAGTAAATTTATGTTTAACTTGTATAAATATAATCTTTTATATTTTGTCAGTATGCATAAATAATTTGGATAAAATTGAAAGTTTAATTTATTTTCTGAATATTTAAAAATTATTGTAAATAATTCATTAAGAAATCTTTGCAAATTGAAAATTCTGTCGTAATTTAATAAAACTGTTGCAAAGGCTTGTAACAATTACTGATTTCTGATATAATACTCCCCCTGTCGAAAATTCGGCAGGGGGTCTTCGTTACTTATTCTTTAACCGTAGCTTTAATGCAAGCAGTAAGCTGATCCTTTATCTGAGTTATGGATTTTGAAATATCCTGACCCTTTATAATCTGCCCTTTCATACCGCTTGTGAGGTTAAGCGCGCTGAGGTCCGATGTTTGGAACTGACCTACTTCACAGCTGATATCGCCGAGCATAAGTCCGTCTGTATAAGCTTTGTCAGCCTTGCTCATTGCATTAGAGTCCTGAACCGGGTCCTCATATCGTGAGCGGAAGGTGTCCCAAGCAATTGCAACCTTCGGATCCTTGCCCTTGCCGCAGGTAACGGCAGTTAACCAACCTGTTGGGTATTTGCCCGATTTGTTTGTGGAACCGAGAGGAACTTCAACAATTCCGATATTGTTTTTATCGCGGTTAAAAGAAGGAGAGTTTTTAACATCTTTCGACATATCAAGATATTTTGAAGTTTCCTCAAGGAACATCATAGAGTTTCCTTTAAGCATTGTGTCATATGTATTCCACGGGTGCGCTGTGTCACTTGGCTCTGCAATTCTTGTGTTGCCGACAAACCAGCTTTGAATATCCTTGCAAGCGGTTACATATGCACCCGAGCTTATGTTCTCTTTATATTTACCGTTGCTTACTGTAATTACAGGCGCGCCGTATGCCAGATTTATTCCGCGTCCCGCAAAAGAGTTTGAGAGAAAATACACGCCGCTGTCTGCGTCTGTAAGGCGTCTGCCCATCGACTTAATAATACTCCAGCTCCATTTATTGTTTTCGGCAAGCTTTCTCGGATCCTTGGCTCCGGAATAGCCTGCGTCCGACAGCGTCTTTTTATTGTAATAGATAACATACGGGAAAACCGAGGAATAATTGCAGGTGCCGTAAAGCTTGCCTTTGTATGCAAAATACGAGCTTTTAGCAAGGTCGATGCCGCCTGCGGTCGGGTTTTTATCGTCCATAAGGTCGTCTGTACGAAGAGTGGGAAGAACATTCTCGTAAAGATTATCAATGGCGCATGCAGGAAACATAGAGCCGTGTGCATAGCAGATATCATACATACTGCCGGCAGAAAGAGCCTGTGTTACCTGCTGGTTGTAGGTACCAAATTTAAGAGTTGTGAGCTTAACCTTGCAGTTGTACTCCTTTTCAAAAGCAGCAATTGTACGTTTGAAGGAAGCAGTGTTGTACTGACCTTCTTCTGTAATTGCCATTTTAATGGTTTTGCCTTTAAGGTTTATTCCGTTTGAAACGCTTTTTCCGGACGTAACCTTAAGTCCTGAAACCGCAGCTGTTATTGTGGTTTTATCACTCTTGTTCCTTTTAACGGGCGCTGCTGCCTTGCTTGCGGTAAGACGACTTGCAGTCGCAATCTTTCTGCCGGCCGCCTGTGAGTTGTTTTTGTTTCCGGACGCGGTATTCACATTGTCGGATCCTGCGGCTTTGCTTTGGGTTTGTGCGTTTGCGTTATCGCCGCTCGCAGCTTCCGCACTTGCCGCACCGCTTGTTACAGCTGCGCCTGAAGACGCGTTGTTTTCATCGTCTTTACCGCATGCGGCAAATGACAGCGTGAAAACGAGCACCAAACATAATGCCAATAAACGTTTTGTCATTTTGATATTGCCTCCCTTTAAAATTACGACACAGCCTTGGCTGACTTTGTTGACATTTGTAAACCTTAATGTGTCGTCTGCTTTTTGTTGATTTTATAGTACTGTCAAAATATCAGTTTGTCAACAAATAACGGCAAAATCAAATATCAACCTGCAAAATCAGTATCAAATATGACAAAAAAGCTCCCAAAATTTGGGAGCTTTTCCTATAATTATAAATACCTGTTAAAATGAAAATCAAACACTTTGCCAATAAAGCATATTATCATCACATACAACAGCAAGCTCGCCCTCTCGCTCAAGATACGCTAAATAAGAGCGAACGGTACTGCCTACCATAAAGTACTGTGCGACCGAAAATCTGACGCCTCCCACCGTAAAGATATGCTTTATAATATCATCGGTAAGCCTCGGCACTTTACAATATTCCTTGATAATGCCTATTATATGCTGCACGGATTTGCGGTTTTCCTCAACGACGGGTTTAATGTCTTCGCACGGCGTTACGTGCGACGGCAGAAAGATTTTTGCCGACATCTGCTCAAGCTTATCGAGCGTTTCAAGGTAATCCTTCGGTGAAATGAGATATGTTACAAAATACTTTTCAATTGTTACACCCGACACAACACTGTCGGCAATAAAAGCGACGCCGTCGGGAGTTAAAAAGCCGACCATACCCATTGTGTGCCCTTTCAGCGGAAACATTTTGAAGCCGCTCGGCAATTCCTTTTCGGTAAGCGTAAGCGCATTTGAGCTTTCTGCCAAGAACAGCTTGTGGTCAAGATCTTTAACGGGATAACTGCCCGCAAGCAGCATCTGGTTTAAAAAGGTATTGCAAACCGCGGCACGGTCAACCTCCGGCACGAAAATTTTGCACCCGGTCTCCTTTTGCAAAAACGCGTTGCCGCCCACATGGTCTGCATGGCAGTGTGTGTTATAAACAGCCTTTAAGCTCCAGCCGTTTTTTTGCAATGTTTTTAAAACCAGCTTGCCGGCACGCGCGTCATTGCCGCTGTCTATAAGCACTGCCTCGTTTTCCGACACCAAGTGTATGCCGATTTGTGTCGGATAGTTAATGTAATATGTTTTTTCGGAAATTTGCTTAAGCTCAAACATTTTTTCTCCTTT
>USAR01000141.1 GCA_900552605.1 uncultured Oscillospiraceae bacterium
ATTCGACAGTCTGACACTTGCAATTGCAAGTGTTTTTTCAGTTATATTCGCCTTTCGGCGAGCGATATTGCTACGCAGTGATATTCACTTCGCGAGTGTAAGGGCGAATATAATATCACTGCGCCAACGGCGCAATATCACTTTTGCCTATGTCTAAAAATATCATGCTGAGCACCGCTTGGTGTTACACTATCTCTACAGGTAATAGTTTTAATGATATAGTTCTTTAGGGTAATAATGATGGATGGCATTTTGCTATGTATATGAAAAAGTCGCTGACTCTCGACGGTTAGCGACTTTTTTGTTTTTGTTAATCTCAGGATGAGTTGTGTTTATTGCACAGGATAGTGGGTGCTATCGATAAAAATCCTGCAGACGGTGTTGTACCTATTGATAAGAAAAAGTAGTACCGCGGTTGACATTTTCTTACAAACAGTGTATATTATATACGATGTATAGTGTTCGCTATATATCAAAGCCTATTTGCCGCGGTACCAAACGGTGTTTGTGCCGTGAGCACTCAAAAAGGGGAATGTATATGAGAAAGTTGAGCAATGTTCTTTGGGGAATTGCACTTGTTGCGGTCGGTGTTTTGCTTGCGCTTAATGCGTTTAATATCACCGATTTCAATATTTTCTTTGACGGATGGTGGACGTTATTTATAATTGTGCCGTGTGGAATCGGCATGATTACAGACAGCGACAAGTGGGGCAGTATTATCGGTGTTATTGTCGGGGTATTATTGTTGCTTTGCTGTCAGAACATTTTGGATTTTGATATTTTCTGGAAGCTTTTGATACCCGCAATAATCGTGATTATCGGTGTTAAGCTTATTCTCGGAAATATATTCACAAACAAAAGCGAAAAGGTTTTAAAGTCATTTTCGGAAAAAGGAGTAAAGCTTGAAAACGGTAACGCTATGTTTTCGGGAACAAATTTAAACTACTTCGGTCAGCCCTTTTCCGGCGCTGAACTTAATGCGGTCTTCGGAGGGGTTAAGTGTGATTTGCGCGGTGCGATAATCACGGGTGACTGTGTTATAAACTGCTCTGCCATATTCGGCGGAATAACGATTTTTGCACCTGAAAATGTTGTTGTAAAGATTCGTTCCAATTCAATTTTCGGCGGCTCTTCCGACAAGCGCGTAAACAAGACAACTGCCGCTCCGTACACGCTTTATATTAACACGAGCTGCATTTTCGGAGGAGTTGAGGTAAGATGACCCCACTGCAAAGAGCTGTTAAATACTGCGCAATCTGTTTCGCTTTTGTGCTTATTATCGGAATATTCGGCAGCATTGCTTCCGCATTTGCCGGAATATCGTTTGCTTTCGGCAGTAAAAAGGCAATTGGGAAAATTGAGACATACAATATTGCCGATGATATAAAAACGCTTAAAATTGATATTAAAGCCTCTTCACTCGACATTGTAACAGGTGATGAGGTAAAGGTTGAGAGCAACAATAAGTACGTTAAGGTTAAAAATAAAAACGGCTGCCTGAGCGTTAAGGAAAAATATAAAATTATTGCGTCAGGCGCCGAAGTAAAAGTGACCTTGCCAAAGAGCATTATGCTCCAATCGGCGGATATTGATTGCGGTGCAGGACCGGTTTATATTGAAAATATTTCGGCACAAAAGCTTGTGCTTGATCTGGGCGCCGGCAAGGCGAATATAAAAAATGTGATTGCAGAGAAAAATGCAAAAATAGATGCGGGCGCAGGCAAGCTGAAGATCAGCGACGGAAAGCTTCACGATCTGCGGCTTGACCTTGGAGTAGGCGAGACGGATTTAAGAGCAGCGCTTACGGGCGACAATAATATAGACCACGGTATAGGCTCGCTTTTTCTTGAGCTTTGCGGCGATAAGGAAAGCTACAAAGTAATTATTGATAAAGGCATCGGTAAGGCAACTGTTGATGGCGATGAGGTTGAGGACGGCTATACCACGGGCGAAGGCGACAACACCGTGAAAATCGACGGCGGCATCGGTAATATGAGGCTTAATTTTGCAGGTTGATTATTTTTAATAAATTAAAAACACCGCAGCTTATCTGTTTTTGAGATAAGCTGCGATGTTTTATGTTGTATTTCAGAGGTGTTTATTTAACAACGTTCTCTTTTAAGAATTTTGTCAGTACCTCTGCGGCTGCTGTGTGTCCTTCAATATTCGGATGGTAGTAATAATGCGGTTTTTCCGAAACGCTCGGTACGGAGTGAGTTTGACCGTCTTTGTCGGTATAGCTGTAAACTCCTCCCCTGTCGTATGGCAGCGAGCAGGAATAATAGCCATTCTCAGTACCGCCGAACTCGTCAATTATCTCGGTAATCGTTTCGCTGTAATCAAGGTCTCCTGTATACATCATACCATAGCACCACACAATCTTTGCTTTTGGGTTTTTCTCTTTCAGCGTCTGCAAAAAGCTTCTCATATTTTCGGCATATACTTGCTCGCTAACACCGGCTGTACGATCGTTCGTGCCGAGATTCACCACAATAACATCGGCTTTTTCACCGAAATCATAAAGCTCAGTATTGTATGTTGATGTATTTCTTGTTCTGCCGTACCAGGGGCGTACATATGTATAAAGCTGTGCAATTGATTCTCTGCCTTCGACAGGGCAAAGCGTTCTGCCGCCCACAGCAAAAGGTGAATAACGTGCACCGAATGCTTCGGCAGTTTTATAAGCATAGGTATCGGCAGCAGCGTTTGCGCCGTATTCGGGATACAAGGCTCCGCAACCTGCTGTAATTGAATCGCCGATAAATTCGAACAGCATTTTCTTTTCGGTCTTTTTAGGCAGCAGCTTTCCGCAAAGCTCAATGCTGCCGAGATTAACTGCATTAATCGAGGTCTCATCCTGCAATGCAACCCTGAATGAATGAAAGCCCTCATCAAGATTGTCGGTTAAAACCAGCCTATTGTTTTCATCTTGCATTGCCAAAGTGTTAGTTTTGACTCCGTCAACATAAACAGAGAATTTTGAATTGTTTGCGCCGCTGAGCAGCTGAACCTTAACAGAGCCTTTGCAGTATGCGGAAAACACAATGCTCATTCCGCCGTAATTAAAGGTTATGCCTGTCATATAGGTTTTATATCTGCCGTTTATTTCTATGAAATTCTTGTATTTTGCAATAGAGTAGGCGGTATCGTTGTCGGTTGAAAAAGGCTTTTTATCAGTGTTCGACAGAATTTGATATCGCAGCAGTACAATATCGCTTACGCCTAACTTTCCGTCGTTGTTTTTATCTCCTGCAAAAACTGATGCCTTGTCGGTATCGCCTTTAATAACCGTATCAATACCGGTTACTATATCGGTTACATTTACTGCATCATCAGCATTTAAATCGCCGTCGATAATCAGCTGCTTTTCATAGTCACCGCTTTTTACCGTCATTTTGTTTTTAACGGTATCTGAAAGCTCGGCTTCTTTTTCGCTTTTAGCAACACACACGCTCTCGGGAGATTTGAATGACATCCTGAGTTTTGCTGCAGTTGTACCATACGGCAGCTTCAAAAGGTTTTCGTATGTTGGGTAGTTTCCGATTGTTTCTTCATTTTCAAATGGAGTGTCGTCTGTGATACTAACCTTCTTTATTTTAATGTTATCAACATAAACCTTAAACTCTTTGCCTGAGCATATCTGGAAAAGACCCTCTGATATATTTGAATACCCGTTTCCTGTATTATCGTCTGTTCTGAAATAGAAAGGGCTGTATGTTGTCCAACGATTCATATTCTCGTCGGTTGCAGCAAGCCTTATAATGGGTGTTGTTTGTTTAATAAAATCGTTGTGAGGAGCAATACCCAATATATCGTTTGCGTTTTTGCCAACATCTTTTATGCAGTAATCAAAGGTAAGCACATAATCGGTATTGCTTTCAAGCTCGGTCATTTTGTATACATTGTTTTCGTCGTTGCCCAAATAGGTAAACCACGTTATTGCCCAAGCTGAGGTTGGGGCATATTGCATAACCTTGTTGCCGGAATCCGATATTATCTTCATCGATTCGGTGCGCTCACTCGGAACCGTTATTCTGTTATCTTCAAAATCAATATCCCAAATAAGGTTGGTTTGATATATGGCGTTGATTTTTTCACCGGCTGAAAAACGGTAGGGAAGTGTAGCTTCAGTCGAAATAATACTTCCGTCATTTGTTTCCCAATGTGAAAACACATAGTCGGAATATTTTGAGTCGGCTTTCAGCACGACCTCTTTTCCGATTTGTATTTTGCTTTCGCTGCACATAATATCGGCATAATCGGTTTTAACAAACCTTTCATCATTGCTTAGCCGGTTTTTTATAAAGCTTGAAGTATTGGTAGGTTTTACAAAGCTCAGTTCATCGTTAAGCTCATCCTTTACAGAGCCGGGAGCGTATTCAGCAAAAGTGTAAAAGCAGCAGCAAAAAAGAACACAAAGTGCGGTTATTAAGCAAATTGCTTTTTTAATCGGCATAAAAAATTTTTCTCCTTTCTTCCGCAGCGCATAACTGCAATATTTTTGCTTTAAAAAAGCCGAATATGTCAGTGTTTTGGCATATCCGGCTTTTTTTGTTAATCTTCGTCCAAATCGTCTGTTGCAGTGCCGCCTTTATATCCTATGTTCATCGGGTCATCGGGCAGTGACGTTGTTATTGCTGTGTCGCAATAGCATTTCAGCTGCGTGCATATAAAGTCGGCTTTTGGCTCTTTATAGTTCTTCTTCATCACTAAAGCCTCCCTTAATAAACTTCGGCACTCGGCTCACGGAAGATCGGGTCGCCGTTTCTGTCCCAATAGATCGGCATAACAAATGTGTTGCGACCGACCCAAGCGCTCTCGGTTGGGTCT
>USAR01000142.1 GCA_900552605.1 uncultured Oscillospiraceae bacterium
TCTTGCCGAACGGTCAAAAGCTTATTATCGATATTGCAAGAATTATTCGTGTCGGTTTTTTGCAGCAAAATGCTTATCATAAAGATGATACCTACGTTCCGCTTAAAAAGCAATATCTTATGATGAAAACAATACTGCATCTTTACGATAAACTGACGGAAGTCGTTAATGCAGGTATCTCTGTTTCGGAGGCTGCAAAAACCGGAATATACGAAAAGCTGATTAAGATGAAATACGATATTCCGAACAGTGATTTGTCAATGTTTGACGAATATAATGCACTTATCGACAAAACCGTTGATGAAATTCTTTTGAAGAGGTGAGCGCCTTGATTATTGAACACATTGGTTTAAAAGAGATTAGCGGCTCACTTGTGGTGTTAGACGGAGTGCCGGACGCTTCCTTTGAGGAATTGGTTGAAATAAGACTTCAAAACGGCACAAATAGAAACGGCAGAGTTGTTCAGATTGATGGCGACCGTGTGGTAATTCAGGTTTTTGAGGGAACAACCGGACTTTCGCTTACCAACACTCGTGTTGTGCTTTCGGCGCACCCTATGGAGCTCGCTGTTTCTAAAGAGCTGCTCGGCAGAACGTTCAACGGTGTCGGAAAACCGATTGACGGACTCGGCGATATATTTGCGGAAAAATCGCTTGATATTAACGGTATGCCTATCAATCCCGTTGAGAGACAATATCCAAGAAATTTTATAAACACGGGTATCTCCACTATCGACACTCTGTTTACGCTTATAAGGGGGCAAAAGCTTCCGATTTTTTCCGGTTACGGTATGAAACACAACGAGCTTGCCGTGCAAATTGTACGTCAGGCAAAAATCACAGGAGCAAACAGCGATAATTTTGCTGTTGTTTTTGCCGCGATGGGTGTTAAGCACGACGTTGCCGATTACTTTAAAAAATCTTTTGAGCTTTCAGGAGTTTTGGAACACGTTACAATGTTCCTGAACCTTTCGAATGACCCTATAATTGAGAGAATACTGACGCCGCGTTGTGCGCTCACTGCCGCAGAATACCTTGCATATGAAAAGGGTATGCATGTGCTTGTTGTTATGACTGATATGACCTCTTACAGTGAAGCAGTTCGAGAGTTCAGCTCTTCAAAAGGCGAAATACCCGGCAGGAAAGGTTATCCCGGTTATTTGTATTCCGATTTAGCGTCGCTTTACGAGCGGGCAGGTATGATAAAAAGCTCTGAGGGCTCTGTTACGCAAATTCCGATTTTAACAATGCCTAACGATGATATAACTCACCCTGTGCCCGACCTTACGGGATATATTACAGAAGGTCAGGTTGTGCTTGACCGTGTGCTTGATCTGGCGGGAGTTTATCCTCCGGTAAGTGTTTTGCCGAGCCTTTCAAGACTTATGAAGGACGGTATCGGCGAAGGTTTTACAAGAGAAGACCATCAAGCGCTTGCCAATCAGCTGTTTTCCTCTTATTCAAAGGTGCAGGACGCAAGAGCGTTGGCATCGGTAATCGGCGAAGATGAGCTTTCGAAAACAGATAAGGCTTACATTGATTTCGGAAAATGCTTTGAACAGCAATTCGTGGCACAGGCTTTTAACGAGGACAGAGACATTATCGAAAGCCTTGACCTCGGTTGGCAGCTGCTGAAGCTTTTGCCGAAGGAGGAACTCGACAGAATCGACGAAAAGCTTGCAGAAAAGTATCTTATTTAAAAAAATAAAACAAAAGGGGGATTTAAGCTGTGGCACAGCAGGTGTCGCCTACAAAAGGCAATTTGATAAAGATTAAGAAAACCTTGCAGCTGGCACAGCTTGGCTATGAGCTGCTTGACAGAAAAAGAAATATCCTGATAAGAGAAACTATGCAAAAAATCGAAGAGGCAAAACACTTGGAGGAGGATATGAGAATAGCATATTCCAAAGCACACGAGGCGATAAAGTATGCTAATATGCAGCTTGGAATTGTTGATGTTGTTGCTGCTGCATGTCCGATCGACGACAGTCTTCAAATATCTTATCACAGCATAATGGGAGTTGATGTTCCGAAGATTGTGAAAAGTGAAGAAAATATCTGCAACAGCTATGGCTATTATGACAGCACTGTAAGTCTAGATAATGCTGTGCTCTGCTTTTCAAAAGCAAAGGAACTAACGCTGCGGTACGCAGAGCTTGAAAACAGCATTTTCAGCCTTGCCGAAGGTATTAAGAAAACAAAAAAACGTGCAAACGCACTTAAGAATATTCTTATTCCCAGAATGAGCGAGCAGGTTGGATTCATAACCGCTGCTTTGGAGGAAAAAGAACGTGAGGAGTTTACACGCTCTAAGGTTATTAAAAATAATATTGACTCCGACATTTTGTAACAGCTTTGAAGCCCTTTGAGTAAAATATTTACTGTAAGGGTGAATAATAATGCTTATACGACGAAAAATGTTTAGAAAGCGTAATAAAAAAGCAATTAAGCGTTTTTGGATTATCGTTATCTGCGCGGCGCTTGTTTATTGCGTGCTGTATGCTGACTCCGCTGTTAAGGAAATGGTGGCACCTACCTCTGTTATGAATGCGGAGGAGCTTATTTATAAAACAGTAAACGAGGCCGTAAGCGAAACGCTTGCCGAGCAAAAGATAAGCTATTCTGATTTAATTACAACAGATACCGACCGTGGAGAGGTTACTGCCGTGTCGGCAAACACCGCAGCTGTTAATTCGCTGAAATCAGAGGTTATAATAAAAGCCGAAAAGGAGCTTGCAAAGCACAAAAATCTTAAAACATATGCACAGCTCGGCAGCATTATCGACAGCGCATTCCTTTCTAACAGAGGACCGCAGGTTGAAGTGGTTTTCGATTTTTACTGCTCGGTAAACGGCGAGTTTTCGGGAGAGCTTGTTTCGGCGGGTTTAAATCAAACCAGCCATATAATAAAGCTTAATATTTCAACAAAATTCTGCCTTATGATTGTAAGCGAAAAATATACAGATACTTTAAAAACCGATTATGTCGTGGCACAAACGGTTATATCCGGTGAAGTTCCTAAAGCATACGGCAATATATACGGCCTAAACAATTTGGATAATTAACAAAAAGGGTGAAAACGAAAATGAAAACAGAGGCAATTAAAGCGAGAATCGATGAGCTTACGGCAACGCTTCGCCGTCACAGCCATTTATATTATGATTTAGACACACCCGAAATTGACGACCTTGAGTATGATAAGCTTCAGCGCGAGCTTAAAAACCTTGAGGAACAATACCCTGAGTTTGCACATGCCGATTCACCGACAAAGCATGTCGGCGGTTCTGTTTCGTCAAAATTTTCACCCGTTCATCACTCTGTGAGAATGGAAAGCTTGCAAGATGCGTTCAGCTTTGATGAACTGCGTGACTTTGACCGCAGAGTAAAGGAAACTTGTCCGGGCGCCGTTTATTCGGTTGAGCCTAAGATTGACGGACTTTCTGTATCACTTGAATACAGAAACGGAACACTTACCGTAGGGTCGACTCGCGGCGACGGTGATGACGGCGAAAATATTACCGAAAATATTGAGACTATTAAATCAATTCCCAAAAAAATCGACGTTCAACTTCCCTTACTTGAAGTAAGGGGTGAGGTTTATATGTCTCATGAATCGTTTAACGATTTTTATAAGTATCAGGAAATCAACGATCTGCCGCTGCCAAAAAACCCACGAAATGCAGCAGCCGGCAGTCTTAGACAAAAGGACGCTAAAGTAACCGCAAAAAGACGACTGGATATTTTTCTTTTTAACATTCAGCAGATTGAAGGCAAGGACATAAGTTCACATACCGAATCGCTTGAATATCTTAAGGAACTCGGTTTCAGCACATTACCTTTTTATGAAAAGTGCGACAGCATTGATAAAGCAATTGAGGAGATTGCAAGAATAGGTGATATCAGGGGAGAGCTTTCGTTTGATATCGACGGTGCGGTAATTAAAGTTGATTCGTTTGCCGAGAGGGAAAAACTCGGCAGCACTGCAAAATTTCCGAAATGGGCAATTGCTTATAAATATCCTCCCGAGGAAAAGGTAACCGTGCTGCAAAATGTTGCGGTACAAGTCGGCAGAACGGGGGCGCTTACTCCAACTGCGGAATTTGAACCTATTTTTCTTGCCGGCACCAACGTGTCAAGAGCAACGCTGCACAATTTCGACTTTGCCGCAGAAAAGAATATTGCTATCGGCGACACTATAATTGTGAGAAAAGCCGGAGATATTATTCCCGAGGTGGTTGCGGTTAAGGAGCACAAGGGCGGAAAAAAGGTTGCGGCGCCAAAGGTTTGTCCTTCGTGCGGCGCTGCCATACACAAAAGTGTGGACGAAGCTGTGCTCAGATGCACCAATCCCGAGTGCCCTGCACAGCTGCTTCGCAATTTGACACATTATGCAAGTCGCGACGCAATGGACATTGAGGGACTTGGCCCTGCAATTATTGAAAGTCTTGTAAGTAAAGGTTTTATTAAAACGCCTGCTGATATTTACAGCCTTACCGTGAGTCATCTTTTAACGCTTGAGGGATTTGCGCAAAAATCCGCGGACAACCTTATAAAAGCAATTGAAAGGTCAAAAAATGCTGAGCTGCACAGATTTTTGTTTGCTCTCGGCATTCGCAATGTAGGACTTAAAGCATCAAAGCTTTTGTGTGCAAAATTCGGCAGTATTGATAACATAATGGCAGCGTCGTTTGATGAGCTTACTGCGATTGACGGCATAGGGCAAATAATTGCAGGAAGCATTTGCGAGTTTTTTAAAAAACCGCAAACAGAACAGCTTATTAGTGAATTTAAGAGTAAAGG
>USAR01000143.1 GCA_900552605.1 uncultured Oscillospiraceae bacterium
AAATGACAAGGGTGAGAAACAAGAAAATTGCCGAGATGAAAAGCATTCTGTCGGGTGAATCGGATCGCTTTATGCTTATAATCGGTCCTTGCTCTGCCGATAACCGCGAGGCAGTGCTTGAATACATTGCAAGGCTTAAGGTGCTTCAAGAAAAGGTTAAGGACAAGGTTATGCTTGTACCGCGTGTTTACACGAACAAACCAAGAACGACGGGCGACGGCTACAAAGGTATGCTTCATCAACCAAACCCCAATGAAACCCCAGATATGCTTAAAGGCATTATTGCAATAAGGGAGCTGCATATGACTGTGCTGCGCGATTACGGCTTTTGCGGCGCTGACGAAATGCTTTATCCTGAAAACCATCGCTATCTTTCCGATATCCTCGGCTATGTTGCAATAGGTGCTCGCTCTGTTGAAAATCAGCAGCATCGCCTGACTGCCAGCGGACTTGATGTTCCCGTAGGTCTTAAAAACCCGACAGAGGGCGGGCTTTCGATTATGATGAACTCAATTACCGCTGCACAGCATCCGCATACCTTTATTTATCGCGGCTGGGAGGTAAAAAGTGACGGCAATCCTTATTCACACGCAATTTTGCGCGGATATATCGATGTGACCGGTCGCAGCGTTCCTAATTATCATTATGAGGATATTATTCAGCTGCTTGAGCTTTATTCAAATACAAACTTAAAAAATCCTGCTGTTATAATTGACACTAACCACGCAAATTCCGGCAAGAAACCGTTTGAGCAGCAGAGGATTTCAAAGGATATACTGCACAGTATGCAGCAGAATTCCGATATAAGAGGCTTTGTTAAGGGACTTATGATTGAAAGCTATTTAGAGGACGGCTCACAGCTGATCGGCGAAAATCAGGTGTTCGGGAAATCTATCACCGATCCTTGCCTCGGTTGGGAAAAGACAGAAAGACTTGTGCTTGATATCGCAGATAAGCTTTAAAACACAATTAAAGCTTTGAGGTGTTGCTTAATGTTTGGCAATACCTCAAAGCTTTTTTATTACAAAAACAGGAACAAAAAATATAAAAACAAGCGGAGCATTTTAATGCTGAAATGCCGAGTAGGATTGATTTTTTTAAGATAATGTTTTATTTTGAAAACTGCCGCTTAAATTGCGGCTTTTGTCCGCACACCCTTGCCGCGATCAAGCCTCGCGCCTTGGCGCAACCGTTTTTTCTAAATAATCGGCAAACCGAAAACTATCTGAAAAACGGTTTTCAAAGCCGATGAAATCGGCTTTGGCATCGCCTGCCGGCGATGCGCGCCAAGGCGCGAAGCTTGAGCGCGGCAAAGGTGTGCGGGCGAAACCGAGACTGCAAAAACTACAAAAAAAGCATCGGCATAATTTATTTTACGCCGATGCTTTTTATGTGTTTTACAATGCGACAGAAATCTTTAAGCAGTTAATCACTGTACTAAAGAAAACTCAGTGATTTGCAAGCCATTCTTCAGACTTGACCTTGGATACCGACTTAATGGTTTCGGTGGGGTAGGGCGATTCAGAGCCGCCGTTGTAGTAAACAAATCTCCAGCCGTTCGGCATTTCATAAAGCGATTCTTCATAGCCTGTCGGGTCACCGAATTCACCGACCGTGTGCTTTTTAAGCAGGGTCGCAAGCTCGGTATCATATTCTCTTTTACAAATGATTTTTTTCATACTTACAACTCCTTTTTTAACAATACAAATTTAGCTGCTAAAATTATTATAGCTTTAAATATGCTAAAAAACAAGTGATGAAAAGCAAGAATAACCGAGTCGGCACGGCAATCTTTTTGTGAATATTGCATAATATACTACCCTGAAATTAGTTTATTATGACGAAAAAAGGTATTTTTGGATATATTATGCACAGTTATCAACGAGTGAAGCGCTTAAGTTGCAGTTGTTAACAGAGTGACAACAGCGATGATTGATGTTTAGAAAAGGCCGGTGATTTTGCCGTTTTCATCAACGTCTATTTTTTCAGCTGCCGGACGTTTGGGAAGTCCCGGCATTGTCATAATATCACCTGTAAGCACAACCACAAAACCTGCTCCCGCGCTCACCCTCAGTCCGCGCACGGTAACTGTAAATCCGCTCGGAGCACCAAGCAGAGCGGCATTATCGGAAAAGCTGTACTGTGTTTTAGCAATGCAAACGGGGCAATTGCCGAATCCGAGCTCCTCGATTTTCTGCAGCTGCTTTTTAGCTTGCGGTGTAAGTGTAACACCGTCGCCGCCGTAAACCTTTTTAACAACAGAGCTTATCTTTTCAAAAAGGCTGTCTGAATCATCATAAGCAAATGTAAAATCACCTTTTTCTTCTTCGCAAAGACGTACAACCTCGCTTGCGAGTTCAATTCCGCCCTTGCCGCCGTCTGCCCAAACTGTCGAAAGCTTTACATTAACGCCAAGCTCGGCACATTTTTTTGTAAGTGTTTCAATTTCTTTGTCGGTGTCTGTCGGGAAACGGTTGATTGCAACAACGCAGGGGAGCTTATAAACGTTCTTAATATTTGAAAGATGCTTTAAAAGATTCGGCAAACCCTTTTCAAGTGCTTCGATATTTTCGTTTGTCAGCTGTTTCTTGTCGAGTCCGCCATGCATTTTTAGCGCTCGCACAGTGGCAACAACCACAACTGCATCAGGAACAAGACCTGTCATTCGGCATTTTATATCAAAGAACTTTTCAGCGCCGAGATCTGCGCCAAAGCCGGCTTCCGTAATGCAGTAGTCCGCAATTTTGAGCGCAGCCTTTGTTGCAATAACAGAGTTACAGCCGTGGGCTATATTCGCAAAGGGACCGCCGTGAACAAAAGCGGGAGTTCCCTCAAGCGACTGCACGAGATTAGGGTTTATGGCATCTTTCAGCAGTGCGGTCATTGCGCCGTTTGCGCCCAGATCCCTGGCATAAACCGGATTGCCGTCCAGATCGTATGCCACCAGAATCTTGCCCAGACGCTCTTTCAGGTCTGCCAGATCAGAAGCCAGACAGAGAATTGCCATAACTTCGGATGCTACCGTAATCTGGAAGCTGTCGCTCCGGGGAATGCCGTCTATCTTACCGCCAAGACCGATGACGATATTCCGGAGGGCACGGTCGTTCATGTCCAGCACACGCTTAATCATGACACGGCGCTGGTCGATGCGCAGCACGTTGCCCTGCTGCATGTGGTTGTCCAGCATTGCGCAGAGCAGATTGTTGGCGGAGGTGATGGCGTGCATATCGCCGGTGAAGTGCAGGTTGATGTCCTCCATGGGAACGACCTGTGCATAGCCGCCGCCGGCTGCACCGCCCTTGATGCCAAAGACCGGCCCCAGAGACGGTTCCCGCAGCGCCAGAACGGACTTCCTGCCAATGCGGCGGAGTGCATCCGCCAAACCGACGCTGATGGTCGTCTTTCCCTCGCCGGCAGGGGTGGGGTTGATGGCAGTCACCAGAACCAGCTTGCCGTCCGGCTTGTCCGCCAGCTTCTGGAACAGGGATTCCGAGAGCTTTGCCTTATAGTGACCGTAACACTCGATGTCCTCGTCTGCAATGGCGAGTGATGCGGCAACCTCGCCGATGGGGTTCATTTTAGTCTGCTGTGCGATTTCGATATCCGATAACATAAATACGCTCCTTTTCTCGATTTTCTTCCGAAAAACATACTTTTATTATAGCATTTTTCCAAGCGCAATGCAAGAAACTTTTCACTTTTCGGCTGATTCGCTGAATTTCAACATGTTTTGCCTGCCACATTTTGCACTCTGCCATTTCTCCCGATTTTTCCATTGGAATTCTCTGCGAAAATTGCGGTTTCCCCTTGACATGGCTCGAATCTTCGGGTATAATAGAAACGGTAGCATTTTGCGATCCGTATGGCAGGAACAGCGGGACTGCCGAAAGACGGCACGCTGATAAATTTTCCTGAGAACCTGTTCCGTATTTTTCGGAAAAAATACCGAACAGGCGTTTATATACCTTATCAAGAGCGGCGGAGGAACAGGTCCTGTGAAGCCCGACAACCGGCTGATTGCAAGCGTCAGCAGCGGTGCCAAATCCTGCGGTATATCCGAAAGATGAGGGTCTTGTACAACACACAAAGGTACCCTTGCGGTACCTTTTTTTGTTTGTCCCCAAAGGTTAGAAAGGAACAAAACTATGGCAAGAAATCTTTTCACTTCCGAGTCTGTCACAGAAGGTCATCCCGACAAAATCTGCGACCAGATCTCCGACGCAATCCTCGACGCCATCCTGGCGCAGGACCCCGGTGCCCGCGTTGCCTGCGAGACGACCTGCTCCACCGGCCTCGTCCACATCATGGGCGAGATCACGACCAGCTGCTACGTGGACATCCCCGGCACGGCGCGCGAGGTCATCCGCTCCATCGGCTATGACCGCGCCAAGTACGGCTTTGACTGCGACACCTGCGGCGTCATCACCAACATCGACGGCCAGAGCCCCGACATTGCGCTGGGCACCAACGACGACGTGGCCGGTGCGGGCGACCAGGGCATGATGTTCGGCTACGCCTGCAACGAGACGCCCGAGCTGATGCCGCTGCCCATCAGCCTGGCCCACAAGCTGGCCAAGCGCCTGACCGAGGTGCGCAAGAACGGCACGCTGGATTACCTGCGGCCGGACGGCAAGAGCCAGGTCACCGTGGAGTATGACGACGGCAAGCCCGTGCGCATCGACGCGGTGGTCATTTCCAGCCAGCACAGCCCCGACATCACCCAGGAGCAGCTGCATGAGGACATCCGCCGCGAGGTCATTGAGAAGGTCATTCCCGCCGAGCTGCTGGACGAGAACACG
>USAR01000144.1 GCA_900552605.1 uncultured Oscillospiraceae bacterium
ATATTTAGAGGTCGCCGCCGCGGCTTTTGCTCGGCGACCGAGATTAAAAGGCAGGTTAGCAGTTTATGTCAGGACATTCAAAATGGAGCACAATTAAACGCAAAAAGGAAAAAACCGACCAGCAGCGCGCAAAGGTATTCACTAAAATCGGGCGCGAATTGGCGATAGTTGTAAAAGCCGGCGGCCCGGACCCCAATGTTAACTCAAAGCTTAAGGACACAATAGCAAAAGCAAAAGCGGCAAATGTGCCTAACGATAATATAGAGCGTATTATTAAAAAAGCCGCGGGAGAGGGCTCGGGCGATAATTACGAAGAGATAGTTTATGAAGGCTACGGTCCGTGCGGCGTTGCAATGGTTGTGGAAACTCTTACCGATAACCGCAACAGAACAGCGGGCGATGTGCGCCACTATTTCGATAAATACGGCGGAAACCTCGGTCAGAGCGGTTGCGTTATGTTTATGTTTGACCGCAAAGGCGTTATCAGAATTGAGGCCGAGGGGCGCGATGAGGACTCCGTTATGGAAGCGGCGCTCAATGCAGGAGCAGAGGACTTTAATCTTGATGAGGATGTTTTCACAATCACCACCAACCCCAACGAGCTTGGCGCTGTGCGCGACGCGCTTGAGGCTGACGGCTACGATTTTGTGAGCGCAGAGGTTGAGTATATACCCAATGTTGAAACAAAGCTTACCGACCCGGCTGCCATTGAAAATATGGAAAAGCTTATCGACATTATGGAAGACAACGACGACATTCAGGCAATCTGGCACAACTGGGTGCCCGATGAGGACTGAGCAATAGGCGGTTTTAACTTTTAAGAATACCGAAAGCATCGCAGCACCTGCAGCAAAGTGCGGTTTGCGATGCTTTTTTTGTTTTACATTTTGTTTGGAACCGAGTAAGAGCTGCAAGCCGCCGGCTGTTTTGCAAAGCCGCGCCCCGTCGCAGCCCGCCCCGCGCTTTTAAGGGGCTTTTAAAAGCGCGGGGCGGGCTTAAAAAGCCGACTGCGGTCGGCTTTTTCGTCGCCTAAAGGCGACGGCGACGGGGCACGGCTGCGCAAAACGGCCGGCAGAGCTTTGATAAGCGACTTAATTCACGCGCAAAAACGCGGCAGGAAATTTTTGAAAAACAAAAACTTCATGCCGCTTCATTCTTTTTAATTTTTCAGGCATTTCACATGCCGGCAGTTGCTTGAAAAAAACAAAAACAAACCGTGCAAAGTTTTTTCAATGCCTGTCGGCATCGTTGAAGCATTCGCAAAACCTGCCGGAAAACGACGGCTCCCTGCCGAATTTGTAAAGATGAGAAATATCGCCTAAATATCGGCAGCGCATAGAGGCTATTCCCTCTTCACGTTCCTCGGTAACAAACTCGGTAACGGATGTCGGCAGAAGTACCGTTTGCTGCCACAAAACGTAAGGCGAGCAGTTGAAAAGGTGCGAGATCAACACCGAACCGAGTCCGTAATGACAGAAAAACGCCAGCACGTCGTGGTTGGAGTCGGTGACTTTATAAGTACTGCCTTCACGTTTGTAGCCGTGACTTTCCAAAACACGGTCAAACTCTCGGCACACATCGTCGTAACATTCAGCCACATCGGAGCTTTTTATAAAGTCACATTCTCTCCAGCCGTCTTTTTCAAAAACCTTGGGGTGTTTTTCAATAAACGACGGCAAAATATCCCACGGGATTTTATCTCTTAAATAAGGCAGGTCAATTTTGGCGTAGTTGAATTCGCGCAGCCATTCGCAGTATTCAGCTTTCATTCCAAGCGCTTTAAGCGTAGGCTCGGCTGTGGCTTTTGCACGCCCAAGCACAGAGCAATAAATGTTCTTGGGCTTCATCGGAGCTATCCGCTTTGCCAGCAGCTCGGCTTCCGCAAATCCGTTTTCCGTTAACGAATCGTGTTCATAATCGGGGTCGCCGTGCCTTATAATCAGCAGCTTCATATACTTTGCTCTCCTTTTTCGACAAGTGAAACATCAAGCCTGTTAAACGGTATATCAATACCGTTTTCTGCAAGAGCGTCTTGAATTGCGCCCATTGCCGCTGTGCGACAGCGGGTTTTAATTGACGGGTCGCAGTGCATTAAAAGCTTGTATGATATCTGGCTTGCGGCAAATTCATCGGTTCCGAGAAATTCGCAGGAGGTAACGCCCTCAAGCTTCTTGATTCTAAGGCAAAGCTGCAAGCAGACCTCTCGCATTTTGCTTGCGGGAACTTCATAAGGCGAGGGAACTGTAAGCGGCACCCAATCGGACATTCGCTCAATCTCCGTTATGTTGCGGTTGCTTATAATAACCGTGTTGCCCGTGTTTATATCATAGATCTTGGTGGCTTTAAGACTGAATGATGTCACCCTGCCTTCAATTACCGCCGAACCGCTTCTGTATATAACCATATCACCGACGCTGAAAAAGCCGTCCAGCACAATGTTGGCGCCGTTTATAATATCCTTAAGCAGATCCTCAAGCGCAAAACCCACAACGATACCTGCAACGCCGAGTCCTGTTATAAGCGATGAAACATTGATTCCGTTAATTTGAAGCACGGTTACAACGGCAAAAAACATTATGATGTATTTAATAGCTTTTGCACCCAGCCTAAGATTTTTTGCGTGCCGTTCTTCACCTGCTTTTGCAGCGGCAAAACGCCCCACCGCTTTTTTAATAACAAGCCACAAAACAAAGCAAACCGCAATAACCGCAACGCTTGCCCACGGCTTGGGAGTTAAAAGATAATTCTTAACAATATCCAAAATTTACACCTACCTTGGCAAACAGGAATAAACTAAACGTATTTTTGCAAAAACGCCGCCACTGTGTGGTTATAAAGCGGCTCGTTGCAAAGCCTGCAAATGCCGTGATCCGCTCCCGTTATTTTAAGCAGCTCTTTTTGAGAATTGCAGGCGGCATAAGAGCGCAGCGTCATTTCACAGGGAATAATGCTGTCGCGGGTGCCGTGGATAAACAGCACGGGAATATTGCAGCTTTTAAGCGACACCTGCGTGTTTTCATCGCGCAGATCAAAGCTTGCAAAAACTCGGCAAAGACAGTTGACCGTTGCAAAAACGGCGGAAGACAGCAGCGGCACCGAGTTTTTAATGTTAAGCGACACCAGATCGAATCCGCTTGTAAAGCAGCTTTCGGAAATAACTGCGCGCACATTATCACCGGGTGAAAGACCGGCAGCCATAAGCACCGACGACGCACCGAGCGAAACTCCGCCGAGCACGATTTTAACGTCTTTGCCGAAACGTTCAACGGCGAAATCGACCCAGCTTAAGCAGTCGCGCTTTTCCGCTGCTCCGAAGGTGATGTATCTGCCTTCGCTTTTTTGGTGAGCGCGCATATCCGGCGTTAAAACGTTGTATCCCAGTGACAGATAAAAAGGAACAGACAGCGCAAAATCGTTTTGTGCGGACGAATGATGTCCGTGGAAAAGAAATATAATCTTGTTGCTGTCTTGCGGCTTTGATGTTTTATAAAGCCTTGCGAAAAGCCGCAATCCGTCGAACGAAGTGATTTCAACTTCTTCAAATTCGGTGTTATCAAGCTGTTCACCGGCGGCAACAAGCCGTTTTTTAAACGGCTGCAACGGACTGCCGTTTTCAATATCACCGTGCGTACGATCTGCCGAATTTCCTCTCAGAACGGAAATCCTGAAGCAGACATAACAAAGCAAAAAGAAAAGTGCTGCGGCTGTCATAACGACAAGTGCGATAAGCGTCATTCTTCGGCACCCCTTTCAGAATTAAAGCAATTTAAAATTTGCCGTGTTTTTTAAAATAGTCAAGCAGCTCGCCGAAATCGTTGAATGATATATCGCAGGCATTTTGCGCTTTGTCCTTGCGAAATTCGTCGTAAACCGCAACACAGCGAAGCCTAGCCCTTGCCGCAGTGCGCAGTGCATAAGCGGCATCGTCGATAAGCACGGCGTTTCTCGGAAGGCATCGCGCTTTTAAGCACGCCTTATAATAAATTCTGCGCCGCCTTTTGCCGCCCTCGGAGTCCTCGGGAGTTAAAATAAAATCAAAAAACTCAAGCATACCCTGCTTTTCCAGCGCAATTTCCGCAAGCGAGCGCGGCGTGGCAGTGATTATCGCCATTTTTACACCGTGTTCCTTGAAATACGAAAGGGCGTCGAGCACAAACGGCTTCGGTTTGCATTCATCTGCATAAAAATAGGCAAGCGGACGCCGCACGTCAAGCTCGGTTGAAATTTTGCAGCCGTATTTTTCGTTTATAAATTTAACGGCGGATCTTATAGTCATTCCCTCAAGCTTTTCGTCGTCCTCATCGGATATCTCGGGCATAATCCCCGTTCGCCGATAGTAAGAAAGAGTCATCTCGCGCTTTATGCCGTTCCAATATTCCATAGAGTCTATAAGCGTCCCGTCCATATCAAAAAACAACCGCTGCACTGCCTTTTGTCACCCCTTGCTGCCGTTAAAGCTGTATTGCACTATGCTATTTTACCACGGTTTTTTAAAAAAGTAAACCGCAATTAAGATTCAATAAAAACTGGCGGTATCACAAATGTTAACGAAATTTTTAAAAAAGCAGACGGGGCTGCAGATCTGTAAGCTTCGACGACGTGCAAAAATTAAGTATTAAACCCCAACGGCAGAATAATAAAACAAAAACAAGGAAAATTTGTTAATAAATTGTCAAATTTATAACACAGCCCTTGAAAATCGTGGTAAAATTGCTTATAATATATGCGTATACATACAAAGGGAATGTATGTTAACTATTGGAAAAGGAGATTTTGTTATGACACAAAATAAAACCGT
>USAR01000145.1 GCA_900552605.1 uncultured Oscillospiraceae bacterium
CCTCCGGTACTTATAACGGCAAGGTGCAAAATCCCGACGAAGTGATCAAGGACCGCACAGGCAAAGCCTTAAAGGGCGGTGAGGACTACAATGTGTTTTATCCCAAGCGCATGAAAAATGTGGGTAAATACACCATTAAGGTTGTCTTTAAGGAATATTACAACGGCAGTAAGTACATAACTTATAACATTAACCCCAAGGGCACCAGCGTGTCCAAGGTGACCGCCACCAAGAAGGGCTTTAAGGTCAAATGGAAAAAGCAGGCCACTCAAACCACCGGGTATCAGGTGCAGTACAGTACATCTTCTAAATTCAAAAAGGGCAATAAAACGGTGAATATCACCAAGAACAAGACCACTTCTAAGTCTATCAAAAAGCTGGCTGCCAAGAAGAAGTATTATGTAAGGGTGCGCACCTATAAGACCGTAAAAGTCAACGGCAAGAATGTGAAGCTGTATTCCGGCTGGAGCAAGGCAAAGAAAGTGACCACCAAGAGGTAATACATTCTTGTAATTGCCTTCGGCCAATCCCTCAGTCACTTTGTGACAGCTCCCTTTGCAAGGGAGGAAAAAGGGGTATAAAACAAATTGAACCGCTCCGAGTTGTGCGGACAGTAAAAAAGCCCCCGGTTGATTTAGGGGATTAAGCTTTAAGCGACAAAACTGATTTCGTTTTTTCAAGCGAAGTCAGTTTTGTTTTTGTTTGAATACGGCAGAAGCGGATGCATTGTGCTATATTGCTAAGTATGTGTCGGTGTAATAGTTCTGCGAAAAACCAATTCAGTGTATGTTAACTCGACCAAATACGAATTGCAGGTAAAGAAGCGATCTGTAATCAACAGACCGCTTTAGCTTTTATTATCGACAGCCTACCGCCAACTCCTAACTTTCAACGTTAAAACTTGCAGCCTGAGCAACAGTCAAAGCTTAGATTTTAGTTTGATAATCTTAAGTTTTATAAGCAACATAATTTAAAATATCAGAAATTTATCAGAAATTAAAAAACTGCGGTAAAGCCTTCCGACTCTACCGCAGTTTTTGTTGTCTGTATCGGCTCAGTTTTAATCAATAACAACAACTTCAATTTGAGAGGGTGCTGTAAATGCGGTTTTAACATTGCCGTCACAAAGCACAGTGTGCTCAACACTCAGCATTCCGTAGGGCGTCGGAACAGTGCCCTTTGCCCATTTAAGTCAGCAAAGCTGAGAAGTCGTGCTCCACCGTGCATTTCTGCGCCGAAATCGAGAACTATATACGGATTTTTCTTGCCGTTTTTTGTAATAAGAGTAAGTTCGTTTTCAGCAAGGCCGATCTGCATAGGCTTCTTTTTAAGCAGCAGCTCTGCGTTTTCAATATTTCCCTCTAACAGGGCAATCGCTTTTGGCATTACGAATTTTCTGACGCGTTCTTCTTCACCGACAAAATCAAAGCTGTCTAATATGTTCATTATAGGTAATCCCCTTTAATCTGAATTCACAAGCGAATTATACAGTACATGTCACAAAATTGCAATGTATTGTTTTTATATCAAATGTCCAACAACAACAAACCGACCGTTTAATACCTTCGGTAAAAGGAAAACAGCCGGCTGAAAAGGATATTCTTAAAAAGCTTATTTAAAAATTCATTGTGGCAACAGAGGCAGTGTCGGTGGGTGCTTTAAGCAATAGCGTATATTCACTGTCGTTCTCGTTTGCAGATACCAGCTTCAATATAAAGCGCTCGGTATTTGGCGGCTCGGGCAGTTTAAAATTAACGGCAGGACCGAGCAAATTTTCGTTTGGTTTAACAGCGCCTGTCTGCCAACTTAGCAGCTTATGTTCCTCATTGCCGAACATAAGCACGATCTCAACAATATCCTCAACGGAATCCGGACCGTCATTTAAATACCATATTTCTGCGGTGAAGCTCTCGCCGCTCTGCCAGCAAAACTTCGGTATTCTGGCACTCGGCATTTGAGCTCGCAGTGCGTCTTTTACCGCGTAATATGCAGGCTTTGGATCGCAAGGATAAGAAACGATGCTGTTTCCGGCAGCAGTGATCCACGGTTCGTTAAAACACCAATTGATTGCGGCAGAGCAGTGACCCCATTGCTTTCTCGCTTCTTCAAATATCGCTTTATATCCCTCGCATTGCAAAAGATTTGAATTTTCGATAATCTCGTCAAGATTTTCCGATTTTCCGAAATAGTGCTCTAAAATCTCCATGCAAACCCAGCTGTCTTTAACCCAAGCATTAAAACCGTGATGAGCACACCATGCGGGAGAGTCGGAAGCAGGGAACAGCTCGTTTTCCGGGATAATGCTCAGAAGCTTTTCTTTTTTTGCAACACTCGGCACACCGAACTCGGTGTATGCCGTGTTGCGGCTTTTAATGAATTTTTGCATCACGTCTTCACCGTTCGTAATATCCAAAAACGTGTAACCGCCGTGCGCCATACCGTACTCGGGCGACGTTGCAAGAAAAGGTGTGTTGCGGTCAAGCTCATAGCAAAGCTTGTTGAGCAGTCGCAAAGCGTGCGATTGCTCGCTCATATTCGACCAATTGTTAAACAGCTCGTTTCCGCCGCACCAAATAACAAGTGATGCATGACTGCGCAAAAGCTTAATTATAGCAGTTGCTTCCTTTTCCAAAACCGATAAATAGTGTTTTGTGTTTTTATAGCAGTTGCACGCAAGCATAAACTCCTGCCAAACCATTATGCCGCTTTTATCGCATTCTTCGTAAAACTTCTGCTTTTGCGGGCCTGCGCCTCCCCAACATCGCAAAATATTCATATTGGCGTCTTTTGCAAGCTTGACCTGCTTTTTTAATATATCATCTGTCGTTCTTCCTGAAAAGACCTCCGGATTAACGTAGTTTGACCCCTTTGCGAATATCTTTTTTCCGTTAAGCTTTATTGTTATAGGTGCAAAGTAGCGACCTTTCGGCATAAGCGGCAGCGATGTGCACCCTTCGTTGTGCACAAGCTCTATTGTTTTAAAGCCGATATAGCCCGATTTTTCGTCGTCGCAGCTTTTGGCGGTCCATTTGTAAAGAGCGGGCTTGCCGTGCCCTTGGCACCACCAAAGCTCGGGGTCTTTAACAGAAAATGACGGATCGGTTCCGCTGTAAATCGTGTTGCCGTCGGGGGCTGTCAACGTATAGGTAACACTGCTTTCACATTCGGTTTCAAAGCAGATCGTTGCCAATGTGTAGTTTTCGTTTAATTCATAAAAAGGTTCGCAATTTTTTATATAACCTTGTCTGCGCGTCTCGATATATGCCGGCTGCCAAATGCCGGAAATCAGCAACCTGGGGTTCCAATCCCAGCCGTAGCAAACAGGAGGCTTACAGCAGTCGTCCGCTTCCTCTCTTGTGCCTTTTTGAGCACCTACACGCTTGGGCGACGGATAAACAACAACCTCTAGTAACGATCCGTTTTTTGCCGCATTTGTTATGTCAAGCTCGGTCTTTGAGTACATACCCTCGCCGGAATAAAGTGTATTTCCGTCAAGCAGTATTTTGAATGTATAATCAATGCCCTCGGTAACAAAGAACACGGCCTCATCGCTTTCTTTATCGAAACGGAGCTTAGTAAAATATCTCCATTCATAATCTTCGATGCTCTCAAAAAACTTTACATTGTCGCTGAATTGATAGTTTTCGTTGCCGGTTGCAACTGCATAATCCCATTGTATATTGCCGGGGACTTCAGCACTAAACGCTTTGCCGTATTCACCGTTTAAAGCTTTGGCGCGGGCACTCCATTTTTGAAAGAACTTCATTTCACACAACTCCTATTATATTAAAATAGCTGCTTGTAATCTGTAATTTAATCACAGTATACTTTTGATATTGAGGTTTGTCAATCGAAAACAACTATACTTTGCGTAGATGTACTGATAGGCGATAGTCCAATCTTTCTCAATTGAATAGATAATATATTATTTGTGAGTTACGTCGCCGCCCGCAGCACATGTGTATTCCTTTGTTTTGCTAACTGCTGAGTGTGCTTAAAAGTTGACTGCTTTTGATACCGTCGCCGATGATTTTTCTTTCCTACCCTGTCAACAGCGTCGCCGCGCCCCGGCGCAACCGTTTCTTCGCATAGCCTGTTTTGCGCTTAAATTCTGCACAAGAAACGGTTTTAAAGCCGATAAATCGGCTTTTCCATCGCCGTACGGCGATGGGCGCCGGGGCGCGGCGACGCTGTCGGCAGGGTAGGAAAATACAATTTTGCTTGCTGTGGTTTAAAAGGAAAAGTTAATATCTTTATCGGAGCAGCAATTGTATACTCATATATAGGGATTGCTAAACAGACATATGTTTATTAAAATATATACAGAGGTGGTAATATAATGGTAGAATTAACAATAGATAAAGCCCTTAAAAAACGTGAGTTAAGCAGATATGAGCTGGCTGCGCACAGGAATACAATACCAAATTATTGATAAATACTACAAGAATAAAGTTAAACGTTATGACAGCTATGTTCTTGATAGAATCTGCAAAGCCCTTGATTGCAGTATAGATGAGCTCATTTTATACAAGGAAGATTAAAAAGCGGCAGCTGACCTATCGGTTAGCAGTCGCTTTTTTTGCCTCGCTTACGCTCGTTGCCCACGTCGGCGAAAACAGTTCACCGAACTGTTTTCTTCCGCAGCCTGACGGCTGCTCCCTCCTTGTTCGAATCCCTATATTTACACCAAACAACAAAAAAAGCAGCATCTTTCGATACTGCTTTTTTGTTGTTGGCAGCGGAATAGGGATTCGAACCCCAACAAACAGAGTCAGAGTCTGTCGTGCTACCGTTA
>USAR01000146.1 GCA_900552605.1 uncultured Oscillospiraceae bacterium
TATCAGACGGTGCTGTCGTATCATATATGGACTCAGCAACCTTATATGATAAGGCATTGTATTCATTGGCTCTTGCAACTGCCGAAAACTGCGGCATTGCAGCGCAAACAAAGCAACTTCCGACAGGCGGAAACAACGCCGGCGCAATTCATCTTTCGCGCGGCGGAATTAAAACAGTTTCGCTGTCTGTTCCTTGCAGATATATACATTCACCGTCCTGTGTTGCCGATTTTGGCGATATTCAGTCGGTATATGAGCTTTGCCGAGAGCTTTTAATAAAGCTCTCAAACCTTAAAAAGCAATGATTATCTCGATAAATGATTTTAAAGAGCTTTCAGATATTTGTAAAAGCTTGGGAATAAACGACGCTGCCACAGTTAAGATAAAGTCTTTAGCCTTAGCGTATGGTTTCGGTTACTCATTCTGTTTGTTTTGGCAGCAGATAATTAACGGCTCTGTGACAGCGGTAGTTTGTAAATATTATTTTTCGGTTACTGTTATAAGCTGCGAAAATACCGATGTTTATGAGCTTACGAAATTTTTAAATGCGATTGGCTACAGTGATCTTCTCTCAAAACAGATGCCGCAAATAGTGGCTAAAAACGTCGAAACAATTTATGCCGTTTTGAAGAATTCAACCAAGGTACAAAGATTTGAAACCCCATACTATAACGATTATAAAGCGGCTTACGATATGCTTATAAAAACTGAGAGCGACGCCGTTACATTAGGCGGTTTTGATGAGTGGTATGCCGATATTTCCCACCGTGTGAGGCACGACGCGGCATTTTTGCATTTGGAGGAAAACAGCTGCGCCATATGGCTTTTTGACGGTAAAAACTACCTGCTTAACGGCATAGCTGTAAAAAACGGCTTTAACGGCAAAGGTGTGGGCAAAACTACTGTCCTTAAACATACAGTTGATTCACCAAAACCTCATCTGCATGCCTTTTGCTTTCGAAACGAACTCGGATTTTACAAGAAATGCGGCTTTGCATTAGCCGATGAATACTGTTACTATAAGAAATTTTAACGGAGTACATTACAATATGAACACAGATTTTTTTAATTTTGACAATAAAATACAATCAGCCGACAGTTTGGCAATGAAAACTGTTCAAGAGCAGTTTCAGAACGTTGCGGAGCTTACTTTTTACAATCAGCAAAAGGTGCTGAAGGCTTTTATAAAAAACGGAGTGAGCGACTCTCATTTTGCACCTTCTACAGGCTATGGATACGGCGACCGCGGCAGAGATACTCTGGAGGCGGTTTTTGCCGATTGTGTGGGTGCCGAGGACTCGCTGATTCGTCATAATTTTGTTTCCGGTACTCACACGCTTACAGTTGGTCTTTTCGGTATCCTGCGCCCCGGCGATAAAATGCTGTGCGTTACGGGAAGACCGTATGACACGCTTATCGGCGTGCTTGGAATTGATGGCAAGTCCGACGGATCACTTTCGGATTTTGGAGTAGAGTACTCGCAGCTTGAACTTCAAAACGGTAAGCCGGATATAGACGGAATTAAAAATGCTGTATCAAAGGAACACTACAAAATGGTTTATGTGCAGCGTTCACGCGGATATTCTTTAAGACCTACCTTAAGTGTTGAGCAAATCGGCGAAATTGTAAACGCTGTTAAAGAAGGCAGTCCGGAGACATTGGTGTTCGTTGATAATTGCTACGGTGAATTTACCGAAAGGCAGGAGCCGACTGAGGTAGGCGCCGACATAATTGCCGGCTCGCTTATTAAGAATCCCGGCGGCGGTATTGCACCTACCGGCGGTTATATTGCAGGAAAAAAGAAATACATTGAGATGTGCGCAAACCGCCTGACGTGTCCGGGAGTCGGCAGGGAAGTGGGGTGCTCTTTAGGGCACACAAGAGAGCTGTTTATGGGACTTTTTGCAGCTCCGCACGTTGTCGGTGAAGCACTGAAAACGGCAATTTATGCCGCAGCCCTCTTTAAAGGCTTCGGCTATAATGTAACACCTGAGTATGACGAAATACGACACGATATTATAGAGGCTATCTGCCTTGAAAACGAAGAGTCACTTATTGCATTTTGCCAAGGACTGCAAAAAGGGGAACCAATCGATTCCTTTGCCGAGCCGCAGCCTTGGGATATGCCCGGTTACGACAGTCAGGTTATAATGGCAGCAGGTACTTTTACAAACGGTGCGTCAATTGAGCTTTCGGCAGACGCTCCGCTAAGAGAGCCGTTTGCCGTCTGGATGCAAGGCGGTCTTAATTTTGACAGCGCAAGAATCGGTATATTGTATGCTGCACAAACTATGCTTCATCGCGGAGTGCTGAAATCAGAAAAAGCAGAATAATAACACTCGCATATGAGTACATAAATAACAAAGAATTATTGACTTATAAAGTTTATTGGATTATAATATTAACAGTAATTTTTTAAAGAAAGTTGGAAATGCTAATGTCGCAAGAACAGCTCTCAATACACGATAAAATGCGCATTATACAGGAAATTGTACCCGGCCGTCAGGTAACACTTGCACACATTATAGCAAACCCGGATCCCGTGCTGTATAAAAAGCTCGGTCTTGACCCAAGAGTTGATTATTCGGGCAGCGCAATCGGTATATTAACTGTAAGTCCTGCGGAGACTGCAATTATCACAGCAGATATTGCGCTGAAAGCATCAGGTGCCGAGCTTGGCTTTGTTGACCGTTTCAGCGGTACACTTATAATAACAGGCACCGTTTCAGATGTTGAAGCGGCCTTCGGCGACATTACCGACTATGTTACAAACAAGCTTGGCTTTGCCGTTTGTCCCATAACAAAAACATAATGAAAAAGATAATTCTAATCGGCAGAACCGGCAGTGGTAAAACAACTCTCACTCAAGCACTGCTCGGTAAAACCGTAAAATACGATAAAACACAGTATATCAAAATCGATGAAAACTGTGTTGACACTCCCGGAGAGTATGCCGAGACAAAGCTTTTCGGCGGTGCGTTGGCAATTTATTCGTATGATTCCGATGTGGTGGCTCTTGTGCAAGACCCCTTTGAGCCTTACTCGCTTTTCCCGCCGTGCATTGCAACCACAGCAAACCGACCGGTTATCGGTATCGTTACAAAGTGTGATATTGCAGATGCAAGGCTTGACCTTGCAAAGCTTTGGCTTTCGAATGCCGGTTGCGACGAGATATTTGAAATTGATTCAAAAACAGGCAGCGGCATAAAAAAACTATCCGATTTTTTGCATAAAAAATAACGGAGCCGTGAATATTGCACCTAAGAAATACTAATTAAAATGCGCAGATGATAGTTGTTGTGGAAAACCACCGATTTTTCATCTGCCTTTTTTAAATTCACAAAATCTTAATACTATCACACAAATTATATAGTAAAATCATATTTGAAAGTTGAGGGTGATAAAAATGAGCGACACAAAAATACTTATAGTCGACGATGACGAAAACATATGCGAGCTGTTGCGTCTGTACTTGGAGAAGGACGGCTTTCAAACTATTGTTGTTAACGACGGCGACGCCGCAATTAAAACAGCACTTTCAGATTCGCCCGCTTTAATCCTGCTTGATATAATGCTGCCTAAAATGGACGGCTGGCAGGTGTGCAGGGAAATCCGCAAATCTTCATCAGTTCCAATTATTATGCTTACTGCAAAGGGCGAGGTTTTTGATAAGGTCTTAGGGCTTGAACTCGGAGCAGATGATTACGTTACAAAACCATTTGAAGCGAAAGAGGTCGTTGCGAGAGTAAAGGCTGTTTTAAGACGTACCGCACCTGATGAATCAAATACAGTTAAACAGGTTGAATTTGATAAGCTTATAATAAACCTCACCAACTACGAGCTTATTGTAGACGGCAAGCAAATCGACACTCCTCCTAAAGAGCTCGAGCTTATTTATCATTTGGCAAGCAATCCCAACCGTGTTTACACTCGCGATCAGTTGCTTGACGAGGTTTGGGGTTTTGATTATTACGGTGACTCAAGAACTGTTGACGTTCACGTAAAACGTCTTCGCGAAAAGCTTGAAGGTGTTTCCGATGAATGGAGCCTTAAAACGGTCTGGGGCGTAGGCTATAAGTTTGAGGTTAAATAGGGCAGGTTGATATTTTGACTCGACAAGTTAAGATTTTCAGAAAATATTTTTTAATAACAGCAGTTGTTATTGCTATAAGTCTCAGCTTTATGATGGCTTTGCTGACTTTCTTTATAAACAGGTATTTTGTTCACGAAAAATACGACACATTGCAAGGCTGCTGCAGCGCAATAACGGAAATGAGCACCGACAGGCAGCTTTCGGAATCCAATATGCGCGTTGTTATGAGTTATCTTGCGCCGCTTGTTACAAGAACCAATGACGCAACCATTTTGTTAACCGATAAAGACGGTGTTCCGCAATATTGCAGTTGTGATATTTTCAGACTTCACAGAACGTGTGAGCACGTTGAGAAGACCTTGCCTTCCTCTATGGTTGAAAAGGCAGCAGGCGATGAAGAATTTTACGAGCTTAGTACAATGGGTGGTATTCTTGCCGAAAAAAGTTATATCTACGGCACAACAATAAGCTATCAAAACAGTCGGGATCACGCACTTATTTTCTCATTTTCACCGGCATCTACAATCAGGCTGTTTTTATTTAATGTTTTCAGAATGTTTTTACTGGCATCGGTTGTAACGCTGATTGTTATGTTCTTTGCGGTTTACTATGTTTCATACCGCCTTACAAAACCGCTGCGCCTTATGTCGGAAGCAACAGGCTGTATGGCTAAGGGCGATTTTTCAAGAAGAATTC
>USAR01000147.1 GCA_900552605.1 uncultured Oscillospiraceae bacterium
GCGGCTTAATGTACGCGATTCACATTCACCGCTTGCAACCGAATAAAAGTAAGGGGTCTCCGCTTTAAATTCACCGGCGCAGGTGTCAACCATTTTATATTTCAGTTCGCTCTCCGGCAACGCTTTGCATCCGGAAAGGCGTGCAAGCGCCTCATCGGTATAGCCAAGCTTTTTGCCGTGCAGATAATCGGCTTTTGTCAAGCCGCTTTTAATTTGATTTTCATAATCCGCCAAATTCAAAAGCTTGTTTAAAAAGAAGCGGTCTATTCTTGTTATTTTGTGCAGCTGCTCAACAGTATAGCCCTTTTTAAACGCTTCAAAAACCGTAAAAAGTCTGTGGTCGTCAACTATTGTTAAACGCTCATCAAGAGTTTTGTCGCTCAGCGGTTCTGCGTTAAGTGTATCAAGCGATATCTCCGCTCCCCTCACCGCTTTCATAAGTGCCGCCTCAAAGCTATCGGCAATCGCCATAACCTCACCGGTGGCTTTCATCTGTGTGCCAAGCTTTCTTGAGGAACCGGCAAACTTTTCAAACGGCCATTTCGGCATTTTAACAACGACATAGTCAAGAGCCGGCTCAAAGCAAGCGCAGGTTTTACCGGTTATATCGTTTTTAATCTCGTCTAAAGTATATCCAAGCGCAATTTTGGTGGTTATTTTCGCAATCGGATATCCCGTGGCTTTTGAAGCAAGAGCCGATGAGCGCGAAACACGCGGATTTACCTCAATTACAGAATAGTTAAAGCTATCGGGATCAAGCGTAAATTGACAGTTGCAGCCGCCCACAATGCCAAGCTCGGATATAATGTTAAGCGACGCCGAGCGCAGCATTTGGTACTCTTTATCGGAAAGAGTGAGCGTTGGCGCAACAACGATACTGTCACCCGTGTGCACTCCGACAGGGTCAACGTTTTCCATAGAACAAACAGCAATTACATTACCGCTTGCGTCGCGCATTGTTTCAAACTCTATTTCTTTCCAACCGAAGATGTATTTTTCAACAAGCACCTGAGTTATAGGAGATGCCTCAAGACCTGCCGCGGCAACCTTTTTAAGCTCCTCAATGCTGTTTGCAACACCTCCGCCGAAGCCGCCGAGAGTAAAAGCAGGTCTTATAATAACAGGATAGCCGATGTCATTCGCAATTATTAAAGCTTCCTCTAAAGTGCAGGCAATTTCGGAAGGCACTGTCGGCTCGCCTATTTTCTCCATTGTTTCTTTAAACAGCTTGCGATCCTCAGCACGGTCAATTGCCTCGACATTGGTGCCTATGAGCCTTACTCCGCAGCTTTTTAAAAATCCGCTTTTATAAAGCTTTACGGCAAGCGTCAGTCCTGTTTGACCGCCGAGTCCTGCAAGCAAGCTGTCGGGGCGCTCTTTGTCAATAATTCTTTCAAGAGTTTTTTCGCTTAACGGCTCTAAATATATCTCATCGGCAAGAGATGAATCGGTCATAATTGTTGCAGGATTGGAATTAACAAGCACAACGTTAACTCCTGCCTCACGCAATACACGGCACGCCTGTGCGCCTGCATAATCGAACTCTGCCGCCTGACCGATAACGATCGGACCCGATCCTATAACAAGTGTTTTCTTAATGCTTTTATCAAGCGGCATCTACATCTCCCCCTTATCCAAAAGATTTATGAATTTATCAAACAAGAACTCTGTGTCGTGAGGACCTGAGCAAGCCTCGGGGTGAAACTGAACAGAAAAAGCGTCCAAGTGTTTATAATCAATTCCCTCGCAAGTGCCGTCGTTTGCGTTAATAAAGCTTACTTCCCCATCTTTAACACTGCCCGAAACCACTGCATAACCGTGATTTTGGCTTGTTATGTATGTTCTTTTGCCGTTGACTTCTTTAACAGGCTGATTGACTCCGCGGTGACCGTATTTAAGCTTTTCGGTTTCTGCCCCCAAAGAAAGCGCCATTAACTGATGCCCAAGACATATGCCGAACATCGGTTTTTTACCGAGCAGCTTTTTGATTTCCTCTATAACCTCAGTGTTTTCGGCAGGGTCGCCCGGGCCGTTTGAAAGCATAATACCGTCAACATTAAGCGCAAGCACTTCCTCGGCAGTTGTGTTATACGGCACACAAATCACCTCGCAGCCACGCTTTAAAAGGCAGCGGACTATATTGCGTTTTGCGCCGAGGTCATAAAGCGCAACACGGTATTTTGCTTTTTCATTACACTCAAACACTTCTGTTTTGCCATGGCTTACAGAGCTCACCGCATTTTTAACGGTATATCCTTTTAAAAGCTCGGCGGAAAAATCGGGACTGTTTGAAATTGCAGCATTCATAACGCCGCTTTCACGAATTATTTTTGTTATCTCGCGAGTGTCAACACCGCTGATTCCTACAATTTCCTTTTCCTTTAAATAGTCGTCAAGTGTGCCGCCGCAACGAAAATTTGAAGGAGCATTGCAAAGCTCGTTCACAACATAGCCTTTAACAAAGCAGTCACCCTCAAAGTCTTCCTCAATAACGCCGTAATTTCCAATTAGCGGGAATGTTTGCAGTACAATTTGTCCAAAATAGCTGGGGTCGGTAAGCGTTTCAAGATATCCGCACATACCTGTTGTAAAAACAAGCTCGCCAAAAGACTCTGCTTCTGCCCCTATTGCCTCGCCGCAAAAAACGTCGCCGTTTTCCAAAATTAAATATCTTTTCATAGCTTTGCTCCGAGAGTTGCGGCAATAACCGCCTTTATTGAGTGCATACGGTTTTCCGCCTCTTTAAACACAACCGATTGAGGCCCTTCAAAGACCTCGTCGGTAACCTCCATTGAATCTCTTGAGAACTTCTCTCCCATTTCATTGCCGATAGTGGTTTTAAGGTCGTGATAAGCCGGCAGGCAGTGCATAAACACAGTGCTTTCCTTGCCCGTGGCTTTCATAAGCTCGCTGTTAACCTGATACGGTGAGAGGTCGTTAACACGCTGTTCCCACACTTCCGCCGGCTCTCCCATAGATACCCAGATGTCGGTATAAATCGCATCAGCGCCCTTAACCGCTTTCTTGGGGTCTTCGCAAAATGTAAGGCGAGCGCCCGTTTCCTTTGCGATATCTTTACAAACAGCAATAAGCTGCTCGTTCGGAAAATAGCTTTTCGGACAGCAGGCTGTAAAATTAACACCGAGCTTTGCGCAGCCAACCATTAAAGAATTTCCCATATTATAGCGCGCGTCGCCCATATAAACAAGGTTTAGACCTTTAATTTCACCGAACTGCTCGCTTAAAGTAAGCATATCGGCAATTATCTGTGTGGGATGAAACTCGTTTGTAAGACCGTTCCAAACAGGCACGTCGGAATAATTTGCCAGCTCTTCAACAATTTTCTGACCGTATCCGCGGTATTCAATACCCTCAAACATAGAGCTTAAAACACGCGCGGTGTCGGCAATGCTTTCCTTTTTGCCGATCTGCGAGCCGCTTGGGTCAAGATATGTAACCCCCATTCCGAGGTCGTGTGCCGCAACTTCAAAGCTGCAGCGTGTTCTTGTGCTTGTTTTCTCAAAAATAAGCGCAATATTTTTGCCGCCAAGCACATCGTGACGAATTCCGTCTTTTTTCATTTTTTTCAGCTTTTTCGCAAGCTCAATAAGGTAAACTATCTCCTCGCTGCCGTAATCGAGAAGCTTTAAGAAATCTCTTCCTTTAAGATCCATTGTCATCAATCCTTTCCGCAAACCTCTGCAATAACGCCGAGCGCCGTTTTAAGCTGCTCAAACGGAATATTAAGCGCCGGCAAAAGCCTTACCTTTTCCTTTGCGGTAAGCACCAAGACGCCGTTTTTAAGACATTCCTTTGCAACCGCTGCCGCAGGCTTTACAGTTGAAATTCCAATCATAAGTCCCAAGCCGCTTACTGCGTTTATGCCTTTTTTATCACTTAAATATTCAAAAATATATTCTGATTTTTCTTTGACATCTTCCAAAAGTCTGCCATCGATTCTTTTAATAACATTAAGCGCTCCTGCGCAGCAAACCGGGTTTCCGCCGAATGTTGAGCCGTTTGTGCCGGGAGTGAAAATTTTCCCGAGCTTAGCAGATAGCATAGTCGCCGCAATCGGCAGTCCGCCGCCGAGTCCCTTTGCTGTGGTAATGATGTCAGGCTGCAAACCGTAGTTCATATACCCGTAAAGCCTGCCCGTTCTTCCGTTGCCCGTTTGCACTTCGTCCGCAATAAGCAGCACACCCTTTTGCTGCAAGCTTTTAAGTGCTTTTGCAAAATCTGCGGAAATCGGAATAACACCGCCCTCGCCTCTTATAACCTCGAACATAACAGCAACGGCGTTTGTATTTTTCACAGTTTTCAAAAGGCTTTCGGCAGTCGGCTCACAATAGGAAAAGCCGCTGGTAAGCGGTACAAAAAGCTTGTGAAACCCGTCTTGACCCGTTGCCGCAAGCGTGGTGTGCGTTCTGCCGTGAAAGCTGCCGCAAACGGTAACAATGGTCGCATTGTAATCGCCTAAAACATCGGCGGAATACTTTCTTGCTGCTTTAATGGCACATTCATTAGCCTCTGCACCCGAGTTAGAAAAGAAAACCTTGTCCATTCCCGTTTTTTCGCATAAAAGCTCGGCAAGCTCGGTGCAAGGCTCTGTATAATAAAGGTTTGATGTGTGCTGTAAAAGCTCTATCTGCTTTGTCACGGCGCCGCACCACTCGGGGTCGCTGTAACCAAAAATATTAACCCCTATTCCGCTTCCGAGATCGATGTACTCCCTGCCGCTTTCATCGTATGCCACAGAGCCTTTTCCGCTTTTTATAAAC
>USAR01000148.1 GCA_900552605.1 uncultured Oscillospiraceae bacterium
CCTTTGTTGCGATCCATTTACCGTCACGCATAATTGTGACCTCGTCACTTATGCGCAGTATTTCCTCCATTTTGTGGGAAATATAAATAATGCCGCAGCCCCTGTCTCTTAGCATATTTATAATGCGAAACAGATGCTCAACCTCTTCTTCTGTAAGCGATGAGGTCGGTTCGTCAAAAACAATAATTTTTGAATTATAAGAAACTGCCTTTGCAATTTCAACCATTTGTCTTTGCGAGACTGACATTGTGCTCATTACCGTTTTGGGGTCAACATTGATATCAAGATCTTTAAAAACCTTCATTGTTTCATCATACATCTTTTTTTCGCTTGTGAAAGGAAGATACTTTGAAACATTTGGAAATCTGCCGAGCCACATATTGTCCATAACATTACGTTTAAGTGCCTGATTCAGCTCTTGATGTACCATTGCAACTCCGTTTTCAAGGGCCTCTTTACTGTTTTTATAGTTCACCTCTTGACCTTCAACATAGATATGACCGCTGTCCTTGCTGTAAACGCCGAAAAGACATTTCATAAGTGTTGATTTGCCGGCGCCGTTTTCGCCCATCAGCGCGTGAACGGTTCCTCTTTTAACAGTCAGACGAGCGTGGTCAAGCGCTTTAACGCCCGGGAACGACTTTTCTATATCAACCATTTGTAACAATATATTCTTGTCAGTCGCAGAAACGGATTTATTTATATTGTTTTGCATATGGATCTCTCCTATCTGCTTTGAATGGTGCGGTTGGGGTAAAACCCCAACCGCATAAGTTAAGTGAAATTACATTATTCCGCCGAGTCTGCAGTGTAAGCAGAATAAGGAATGTTAACTCTCCAAGTGCCAACTGCGTTTGCGGCGTCGATACCGTCAAGAGCTTTGGCACCGTCAAGGTGATTTTTCATAATAGTTGTAATTGTCTCAGCCATACCTTGTGAATCCTGCTTGATCGTACCAATCATGGAGCCTGATTTGATCGCCGATTTTGCTGCATCGGTTGCGTCAACACCGAATACGGGAATGACCTTCTTGCCGCTCTTGTTGTAGCCGGCGGTTTGAAGAGCGGAAACCGCACCCAATGCCATTTCATCGTTGTTTGCAATAACAAGCTCGATCATATTTTTGTTTGATTCGGTATACTGAGCAAGCGCTGTGCTCATATAGTTTGTAGCTGCAGCCGATGACCAAAGACCGTCTTGGTCGACAAGATACTTGTTTTTGTTAGCCGAGTCATAAAATTCAAGTGCGGGCTTGCCGGATTTTTCAAGAACTTTGTTAGCGTCCTCAACACCGTATTGTGTACGTGCAATTGCCTCCATATTGCCTTCTTGACCCTTAAACATTACATAGCTTATCTTGCCGTCTCCGTTAAGGTCAAGCTTGTCATAATTCTCAACAAGATATTTACCGACCATTTCGCCTTGCATATGGCCTGCCTGTTCGTAGTCTGTACCAACAAACACACATTTGTCATAGCTTTCGATAACAGACTGATCAACTGAGCGGTTGAAGAAAATCACAGGAACATTTTGTGCCTTTGCAAGATTGATAATGTTCTGAGCGGCGTCATTGGAACCGGTGTCAACTACATTAACAATAAGCATTGACGAGCCTTTTGCAAGTGCTGTTTGAACCTGCTCTGTTTGTGTTGTTTGGTTGCCATTAGCGTCGTAATCGTTGTAGGTGTAGCCGCCATCTTTTAAGATTTTATCCATTGCCGAACGGACGGTTGAAATGTATGCATCGCTAAAGGTGTAATAGAATACCGAGATTTCACCTTTTGCTTTTGTTGTGCCGCCGTCGCCCTTCTTTGAAGAGCAGGCTGCAAGTCCTGCTACCATTACCACTGCTAATAAAATTGCCAATAACTTTTTCATAAAGATTACCTCCTTGGATTTATTGTTTAAGTCATTCAGCATCTTTATTATATCGTTATGGCAATTAAAAATGAATACAATAATTTATTTAAAGTGTATAAAAAATTACGATATTGTGGATTTGTTATGTTAAAAATTTTAATATAAGCATAAAAAGCTTTGCTTTTGCAAAGTGTCAAAGGTTTCCGAAAACAGTCCGTTATGTGAGCGTGGGCGGCACCGCAGACAGGACTGTTAAGCAGAAGCTTTTGACAACTTGCAGGCATTAAGCTGCTTCTGTAAACAGCGATTAACAAAAATTGTCGATATTAGCTGTTTTAGGCAGCGCTGATTATTATTACCGTCTAAAAGCTTTACTTGTTATCCTCGTTAAAGCTGAACAGTATTTTCTGAATATCCGGAAAAAACATATTTTTCCGATTAACAACATAGGTGTCGGTTTCAACCGTGCTGTCATTTTGCTTTTTGCCTGTCAGTATTTCATATGCCTTTGAAACGGAGAGGTAACCCATAGAAAATGAATTTTGAACAATAAGCGTGTCAATTTCTCCGCTTTCAAGCATATCTACACAGTTGACATTGCTGTCAAAGCCGATGCAATAAACCTTGTCCTTTAGGTTTAACTCTTTAATCGCATATCCTGCACCGAGAGTTGACCATTCGTTAAAGCCGATAAGCACATTTATATTCTTGTTTTCTTCAAGAAGCTTTTTTGCACCTCTGGTTGCATTTTGTATATTCGATTCAATGTTTACAGTATCGACTATTTCTGCATTTTCGATTTTATCTATATAATCGGTAAAGCCTTTCAGTCGACCCTTTCTGTTTTCGGTGTTTTCACCGTAATTTACAATCCCTATGTTTATAGACTTTTGCCCTTTAAAAAACTCAACAGCCTGTTTTGCAGCTTTTTCTCCCGCCGATACATTGTTTGTCCCAATAAACAGCTCTTTGTCTTTTACTTTGACATCGCTGTCAACCGCAATCACCTTAATTCCGTTGTCAATAGCTTTTTGAACAGACGGTGCGTTTTTTTCATAATCTATTGCCGAAATGATTATAACGCCGACATTTCTTGAAACTGCGTTTTCAATCATTTCGTTTTGGGTACTGTAATCTTCTTCGTTTTCAGGACCGTCTACGGTGACATTGATATTAAATTCGTTGGCAGCGGCCAATGCGCCGCTTTTCATATCGTTCCAAAAATTTGAGTCACTGCCCTTGGTTATTATTGCAACATCCTTGCTTTTCGAATCAATACTGCCGGCTTTAGTGCAGCCGAATAGACAGGCAAAAGAAAAAATGAAAAAAGCGATCATGGCAGTTGTTCTTTTAATATGCATTTTCATTTCCTTTCTCAATCTTCGGAATTTTAATAGTGACCGTTGTGCCCATATCAAGCTCGCTGTCAATTGTAATTCCGTATTCTTCGCCAAAATAGATTTTGAGTCGGTCATTAACGTTTTTTACGCCGATACCCTTTGAGTCGCTTCTGTCTTTTCTGAGAATGTTTTTGCATTTCTCCTCGGTCATACCAAGACCGTTGTCCTTAACTATTATAACAATATCTTTACCGCGGGGTTCAACAATAATCTTGATTTCACCTTCGTCAACCATTCGGTCAAGTCCGTGATAAATAGCGTTTTCAATAAACGGCTGAATGGTGATTTTGTTGCACATATAGCCTAATAGGCTTTCGTCAACATCAAATGAATATGTGAATTGATTCTTGTATCTGTAGCTTTGAATAATAAGATAGCTTTCAGCGTGCTTTAGCTCATCGCTTATTGTTATAAACTCATTGCCGTGACTTATGCTTATTCTGAAAAGCTTTGCAAGGGCACCGACCATTTTTACCGCGTCTCGACTGTTGTCCTGCTCGCACATCCACTGAATTGAATCAAGAGTGTTGTAAAGAAAATGAGGATTGATTTGAGCCTGCAATGCTTTAAGTTCGGTTTTTCTGAGAACGATTTCCTCGTTGTGTACCTTTTCCACAAGCGACTGGATCATAAGCACCATATGCTCAAATGACACCGAGAGAGTTTGAAACTCAACCACATTACTCATATCGGCTTTGTACTCAAACGACTCTGCCTGCTTTTCGAATTTTTGCATAGAGTAAACAAGTCGTCTAACGGGTTTTGTAACCGTTCTCGAAAGCAGAAAATAAATAACGATTGATATAAAAGCACTGAAAAGAATTGCAAAGACAGAGCCTACAATTACTTGATTTCTGACAGCCTGCGTTATCTCGTCGTTAAAGCTTACACCGACTATTTTCCAATTGCACGAATTAAGAGATGAAATATTGTAAATATTGTCTTTCTTTCTGTGTGTTCCGTCGGCAAGGTCGGAAATTTCGTCGGTACTTTCTTTTTTTAAGCCTGAAAAAAGCATTTGCTGCTGCGGATGATAAATGATTTCACCCCTTGAATCGATGATATAGCAATAGCCCCTTTGACCGATGCTCACCTTGTCGATATATTTTGCAATTGATGAAAACTTAAAATCAATTACAACAAAGATTTGCTGCGAAAAAAGGTCTGAATATTCCTTTTTCGCAATAGTGACAACCCAGGGATATTTGTTTTTATAAAGCGCGTTAACGTGCGGCCGGGTGATAGCATATCCGTCTTTAAGATTGGAAAAAACCGATTTATCAAAGGACAAATTCGCTGAATTGCTTTTGACCTTTTCGCCGTTATCGTTGCCATCTAAAAGCAAATTGCCCTGCATATCATAAATCATAACGCAGTATATGTCCTCTTCAAGTCGAGAAGCTGTGGATATTGCGTTTTGAAGCGATGAGGTATCGGTGTAATTGTCCGATTCTTTGCATAAATTATCAAGCTTGTTTTTAATTG
>USAR01000149.1 GCA_900552605.1 uncultured Oscillospiraceae bacterium
TTGACGGTTTCGACGTATTAAAAAAGATACGCGCTGTTTCCGCAGTTCCAGTGATAATGCTTTCGGCAAGGGAATCTGAAGAATCGCAGCTAACGGGATTCAGGCTCGGTGCCGATAATTATTTAACAAAGCCGTTTTTGCTTAGCGTTTTGAAAGAGCACATCAACTCATTGTTATCAAGAGTTGCAAAAAGAAACACAAGCGTTCTTAAAGCGGGTGCGCTTTCTGTTTTTCCCGAAGATATGACAGTTACGCTGAACGGCGAAAAAATTGAAACAACCCCGAAGGAATTTGAATTGCTTAAATTTTTTGTTGAAAACAAGAACACCGTATTATCGAGAGATCTAATCCTTGACAGGATTTGGGGAATAGACTATTACGGCGATTTCAGAACAGTTGATACAATAGTTAAACAATTAAGAAAAAAACTTACAAACGATTACCCGTATATAAAATCAATTTACGGTATAGGTTATCTTTTTAAAGTGTGATTTTCACATCTTATAATTTAAAAAATGAATCTGCAAAAGGAGGGACGATATGTTTCGCAAGCTTTCATATAAAATCACTGCTTTAATTATTGCCTTGCTTTTTGCAATCATCGGCTCCGTTGCTGCGATATATATTGCCAATTGCCGTTCCCTTTACATAAAGCACGAAATCGGAATGATGAGTCGCGCATATGACAAACTTGCAAGATTCAACTTTAACAATCGAAATAAAATTGATGATTTTTTTGAAATGTACGGCGAACAGGAATACACCGTAATAATCTGCAATTCCGATTTTGAGCGCATTTACAGTTCGAAAAAGAACACAAGCTCTTTAAGGGCAAAAGAGTCGTGGATCAAGAAAAATGCAAAGTTATTTACCGAGGACGCGAGACCGCAATATATTTCCAATGAAAACATCTCGGATATTATTTCGTTGCAGCGCAAGCTGAAAAAGGACGGAACATATTATTATATTTACATTCACGAAAGTCTCAAGACTGTTGACGCTGTATTCAGCTATGCGAACTTGTTGATGCTTGTGATGCTATGCGTTTTCTTAGGGTCAAGTGCTTGCTGTATGTTTATTCTTGTTAACAGAAGCATAAGACCTGTAAGCCAAATAAGCGAAATCGCAAATGAAATTGCAAAGAACAACTATTCTGTAAGATACACAGGAAAAATGCCGAATAACGAAATCGGAACGCTTGCAAAAAGCGTTAACCGTATGGCGGATAAGATTGAAGAAAATACGTCACGTCTTAAAAACTACAATTTCCTTTTGAAAGAGGATATAAAGCGTCTTAATGAATATGAGGAAATGCGAAAACGCGTTATTTCCAACATTACGCACGAACTTAAAACACCTCTTGCTATAATATCAAGCCAGATTGAAATGATGTCCTGCGTTGATAATGAGGAAAAGCGCAGCGCTTATTATGATTCGGCAATGAAAGAGATTGATAAGATGTCTGCGCTGATAAGCAGAGCGCTGAATTTTTCCGCAGGAGAAAAAGAAATATTCGGCGGTGAAAAACAATCTGTAAATCTTTCGGAATATATTTCCACATTGGTTTCCGATATTTCAACTTTCCTTTACACAAAAAACGTTAAGTACATATCGCATATTGAGCCGGGCTGCAGTATTGAAATTGTACCCAATCATATTGACCATATATTCAACAATTATATTATGAATGCCGCAAGGTATGTTTTAAACGGCGGCAGAGTGATTATTAAGTTGGAAAAACTTGATGCGAAATACAGATTTTCGGTTTACAACGACGGGGAACCGATGAAAGACGGTAATCTCAATAAAGTTTGGACGGATTTCTATAAACTTGATGACAGCAACAGCGAATTAAGTGTCGGCTTGGGATTGTTTATCGTGAAAGAGATCTCTATAATCGACAGAGCGGATTGCGGTGTTGAGAATAAAGATAACGGTGTTGAATTTTGGTATGATTTTTTGCAGTAAAACAAGAGAGTGCGGAGGATTTTTATAATGTTTACTTCAGCAACAATAAAATACTTTCTCGGTACATGTTCTGAGGGTGCATTGTCAATAACTTCGCTGCAGTTTATGGTGTTTGTTGCCGCTGTTTGCGCACTCTATTATATTGTGCCCAAGTGCGCACGTTGGTGCGTCTTGCTTTTAGCCAATGTGTTCTTTTATTTTTGTGCCGGACTCAGTGCGCTTTTATGTCTTGTTTTATCAACTGCAATTGCATATTTTGCAGCGCTTTTCATCGGCAGAAATCTTGCTGAGCAAAAGGAAAAACAAAAAACGATTGAGGGCGACGAAAAGAGGGCTTTTAAAAAGCGATGCGAGAAAAAACGCCGCAGAGTGCTTGCACTCGGTGTTTTTCTCGTATTGCTGGTTCTGGTTGCAGTAAAATACTTGGGATTTATATTTGAAACAGTTGGCATTGCGTCGACTGAAGGCGCAGGTAATATTCTTGATAAAATACCGGCAGTACTCGGTTGCTCATATTTCACGCTGATGCACATTTCGTATATGACAGATGTTTACCGCAGCAAATATGCACCGCAAAAAAACTTTTTAAAGTATTTTGTTTTTGCCTCGTTCTTTCCGCATATCGTGCAAGGACCTATTGACAGATATGACGCTTTGGCACCCCGGCTTTATGAGGGAAACAAGTGGAACTTTGACAACATAAAAACAGGCGTTATGCTCATTGTTTGGGGATATTTTAAAAAGCTGATAATCGCCGATAGGCTTGCGCCTGCTGTTAACACGATTTTTTCCGAATATACAAGCTACGGCGGACCGATGATTTTCTTTGGCACTGTTCTGTTTTCTTTTCAGCTTTATGCCGATTGGACGGCATATTGCGATATTGTCGGCGGTGCGGCAGAAATGCTCGGAATTAAAATTACGCAAAACTTCAACAGACCGTATTTTTCGCAAAACCTGCCTGAGTTCTGGCGCAGATGGCATATGTCGATGGGTGCGTTTTTTAAAGAATATGTTTTGTACCCCGTTTCCGCTTCAAAGCTGAACCTTAAAATCAATAAATTTGCACGCAGGGTTTTCGGAAACAACAGTTTAGGGCGAGTGGCAGGGTCAATAGTTCCTATCATCTCAGTCTGGCTGCTCACAGGTCTTTGGCACGGTGCAGGCTGGTGCTTTGTGCTGTGGGGACTTTATCAGGGAGTTTTAATTCTTTTAAGCATTGGGTTTACACCGACCCTTGAAAAGCTTAACAAAAAGCTAAATTTCAAAACCGAGACATTCGGTTGGAAGCTCTTCCGCGCTTTAAGAACATTTTTCCTTTGCTGCATCGGCAGGTTGTTTTTCAATGCAACAGATATGAAAATGCTTGCAGGACTTTTCAAAGGACTTACAAGGTTTTCGTTCAGCTTGAAAGAGTATTCGTCGCTTAATATAAGTCTTCGCGAGTGGGCGGTTGTTGCGGCGGCGCTTGCGGTTATGCTTCTTGCTGCTGTTTTGCAGGAAAAATATGAAGTGCGCAAAGCGCTTAACGCACAGCCTATATTAGTGAAGTGGCCTGTGCTGATTGCGGGGGTTGCTGCAATTGTACTGTTTGGTGTTTACGGCGTAGACGGCCAGCTTTCAAGCTTTGTTTACGAACAGTTTTAAAAGGAGAAAACAGTATGATTAAACGAATTTTTAAGATTATTAAAAATGTGCTGTTTTCCGTCTTGTTCTTTGCTGTTTTGCTTGCAGTTTTAGCAGAGCTTTCGTATCCGCTGAGGTTTCCTAACGATGATGGAATTGAGCATATAAGCGGTTTCTACGCATTGGACGAAAATACGCTTAACGTGGCGTTTGTCGGATCAAGTGCACTTTACAGAATGTGTAACACAACGGTTATTTATAACGAAAAGGGTTACACGTCGTATAACTACACCGCACCGGCATTTCCTTTTGAAATTACAACAGACGCAATTAAGGAGATCAAAAAAACGCAGGATCCTGATTTGTTTGTTGTTGACCTCAGAAGATTATATCAGCAAATCGTAGAGCGTGACGCAGGTTATTATGACAATGAAAATTTTGTTGCAGGGCGTCTTTCATTCTACAACAGGATTATCAACAATATGCCCGTTTCTTTTCGTCGCTTTGCAATGACGGAAAAGGTTATACCCGAGCTTATTAAGGAAAACGAAGCTTTTGACTGGCAGTTTGAATTCCGCAGAACGCACGATAATTGGAAAACTGTTTCTTTCAAAGAGCTCAAGAATTATATAAAGGGCAGACTTCAAAAGGAAGAAACCAAAGAATTGCATAAATCGGAATATCTCAGCACGTCTTCAAGAAGAAAGGTAGTGCACAAAAATGAGCCGAATATTGCGGGATTTAAGAAAACGGTAACTCTTACAGAAGAGCAGCTGAAGCCTCTCAATGAGATAATAAACTATTCAAAGAAAACCGACACCGAGGTTTTGTTCGTGCTTGCACCGTATCCTATAACGGAGGAATCATTTGCATATGAAGTATTCCTTGAGGATTACCTTAAAAAGCAGAATATGAATTTGCTAAATTTCAACCGCCTCTATAAGCAGGCGGGAATCGATTTTTACAGCGATTTTTACGACAATAAGCATCTGAATATTTTGGGCTCCTATAAATGCTCAAAGTATCTTGCGAAATATTTTGAAGATAACTATTCGTTTAAACCCCTTGAACTTACCGATGCACAAGCAGACGAGTGGAAGGCAGCCTATGCTAAATGGTG
>USAR01000150.1 GCA_900552605.1 uncultured Oscillospiraceae bacterium
GTAGGCTATACCACCATTCGCTCTTTTAACAGGGCGTTTAAAAACACAACCGGAATGACTCCCAAAAGTTATAAAACATACGGATGACAAAAACCTGATTCTAATATAAAAAGACTTCCGACAAAGCTTATATCGGAAGTCTTTTTACTGTTATTGTTAATAGTATTTACTTTAGTTTTGTTTTCTTACAATACCGTATTCATCATCTAAATTGAAATAGTGACAGTTGGTATTGCTGCCTGATAAAAAGTTATACATCTCGTCTTCATCAAGGTTTATAAGGCACTCATAGCAGTCTGTTTCCTCGTTATAAACATAATAAGTGCACATTTCGCAGTTGCTTGCCATATCTGCCGCTCCTTTTTAAATTTATTCAGACCGCAGCGCAATTACAGGGTCTTTTTTTGCAGCCATTCCCGCAGGTAAAAGACCTGCTATGAATGTTAAAAACATACTTACGGCTACCAGAACGATTGCTGCAATCGGCGGCAGCACAGCGTTAAGCGAAGCGATGCCTGTGAGGCTGTGCAGTATAATGTTTATTACAACAATAAATAAAAGCGACACAGCAATGCCGAGCGCACCCGACACAAAGCCGATTGTAAGCGTTTCCGCGTTGAACACTCTTGAAACATCTTTTTTTGAAGCACCGATTGCGCGCAATATACCTATTTCCTTTGTTCTTTCAAGCACCGAAATATAAGTTATAATGCCTATCATAATCGATGATACAACAAGCGATATTGCAACAAAGGCAATTAAAACATATGATATTGCATTTATTATTATTGTTACAGACGACATAAGCAGTGCGACATAGTCGGTATAATTTATCTTGCTGTTTTTATCGGCTTTATCGTTGTATTTTTCAATAACGTTTGCTACCTCGTCCTTTGCGGCAAAGGTTGAAGCATACAGATTTATTTTTGAAGGATTTGAAAGTTCAACATATCCGAGTTTTTTAAGATTTTCTTCATAAGTTGAATCGGAATAAACAGCGGGCATAAAGTTATCGTAATAAACGCTGAGCTGCTCGGTTTTATAAGTGCCGATTTCGCTCTCGAGCATTGCCGCAAGCTGAGACGCGGTGTAAGATGAAAGCTGCTGCTCCGCCCTTTCGGCATATTGCTTTTTAACATTATCCGCAAGCGCCTCGCTTACATATTTTCTAAGCTCATCATCGGACATAGACGCCATATATTTTTTAAGCGTATCTGCGTCCATATCGCTGTTATCCGAGTTTTTAAGAACGAGCTGCTCAATGCCGTTTCTATCAAGATTTTTCAATACAGACTCCACCTGAGAGTTAACATAGCTCTCTAGAGGCAGCGCAGATATTTTAGAAAACAGCTCCGCTTTTTCGGAAACCGAAAGATTTTCGGCATACTTCTTAAAGTCCTTTGCTTTTTGAGCTTTTGAAAGTTCTTTTTCATTTCCGGTTTTAAACCTTAATCCTGTGAAAACATCAACGTCTTTGTTTTCAAGCTGTTTTTTGACAGTGCTGTTTTTATTGGCAGCCTTTATAACCTCTTGAGTAAGCTTTGAAGTATATACAATAGAGCCGTTAAGCATTGCGGAGGTTTTATCCTTATTGGGTCTTAATATTCCGCAGACCCTGAGCTCTGTACCGCCGTTATACAAATAATCGAGTCCATCGTCTGTTTTGCTCAAATCGCGATATTCTTTTTTAGTCTCGTCGTATTTATAGTAATCCGAAGCTTGCACAAGCTTAAATTTCATATCGCAGATTTCTTTGTAAGTCCAACTGCGCTGCTTAAACTCAGTCTTCTCACCCTTCTTATAGCTCTCCATAATCTTTTTCATGTTTTCGGAAGACTCAAGTCCCAGTGCGTAAAGGCAGAGGTCGCTGATTTCGTTATTCTCATCAACAACAAGCATTATATCGTGCGCGTCTTTCGGCCAGCTACCGTAAATAACGTCGTATTGTTCTTCAAGCAAGTCGTTGTAAAGCTTACCGTTATCACCCGCAAGCATTTCTTCCCAAACCTTCATTCCGGCAAAACCGTTTAAAAAGGTATTTGAAGATTGCGCTGCCAACGTATCATCGGAAAAGCCGTAAAGATCTGACATAAGCTTGTTAACGTCCGACTTTATTATTTTTCCGTCAGAATCCTTTGTGTAGATATTAAAATCAAGGTCGTAAGAATAAGAAACGGCGCTTAAATTGTCACCAAAATCATCGCGATGATCTTCAATGTACGTCTTAAATTTTGAAAGATTGTTGTTATTCTTTTGCGCAGCGCTCATAGCGTTTAACATATCATACATTGCAGAGCCTGAATAAACCTTGTCTTTTTTGTGCTTTACCTTCTTTTCTTCCGATTTCATAATGTTTTTCATCAGGTCTGTTGCGTCTACCGACTCAGCCTCGATTGTAAGCGGATACGACGAAAGCGTATCTTCCTGCACGCTGTTGATGTATGCTTGCACACCTGAAGAAACAGAAAGAATCAACGCAATGCCAATTATACCGATCGACCCTGCAAATGATATTAAAAACGTGCGCACTTTTTTAGTAAGCAGGTTATTAAGCGAAAGTGAGAGAGCTGTTAAAAACGACATTGAGCAATTCTTTTTTTGTTTGCCGTCGATTTCTTCCGCTTTTTCACCACCGTCAAACGGGTCGGTATCCGACACCACATTACCATCGAGTAAGCGAATAATTCTTGTTGAATACTTTTCGGCAAGCTCCGGATTATGCGTTACCATAATAACAAGCTTTGTCTTTGATATCTCTTTAAGAATTTCCATAACCTGCACGCTCGTTTCGCTGTCGAGCGCACCTGTCGGCTCATCTGCAAGCAAGATTTCGGGGTCGTTAACAAGCGCACGCGCAATTGCAACACGCTGCATCTGACCGCCCGACATTTCCGACGGTAGCTTTTCAAGCTGATCGGAAAGCCCTACCTTTCTAAGCGCCTCAACAGCACGCTCCCTACGCTCCGCACGAGGTACACCGGAAAGCGTAAGCGCCAATTCAACATTTGCAAGTACCGTCTGGTGAGATATAAGATTATAGCTTTGGAAAACAAAGCCGATTTTATGATTGCGGTAATTATCCCAATCGTGATCGTTATAGCTTTTTGTTGATCTACCGTCAATTAAGAGGTCGCCGTCGGTGTATTTATCAAGACCGCCGATAATATTAAGTAACGTTGTTTTGCCGCAGCCCGATTGACCGAGCACCGAAACAAACTCGCTTTTTCTGAAAGCAAGGTTTATTCCTTTAAGCGCCTTTACAACGGTTGACCCTGTTTCATAATTCTTTACAATGTTATTAAGCTTTAACATAACACAGTCCCTTCGACCAAATTGAATATTATTTCTGTATTTTACACCGTGCGGCAGATTAAATTCAACTGTATTTTGTAAACATTTTTATTTTTTCACAACATTTGATAGGAACAAATCACCCGATAAGCTGTACACATTATAAAAACTTTTTGATCTTAGGCAAGCAATAATATTCCTATACTTTTCAAAAACGTTGCAAACAGCTAAAAATTGTTATATAATAAATTATATTAAAATATTACGTAAAGCTATGAGGTGCGCCGCAATGAGAAAATCAGAGATTAAAAAAATACTCCAAGAAACCGAGCGACAGCTTAAGGCATTGAAACTCGAAAACGAACAGCTTTCCGAAAAACTTAAAGCGGCAAAGAAAAAGCTTAAGGCAGCGGAAAATTCCGATATTGCAGCAAGCAGTGAGATTGCAGCCGTTCGCGAGGAAAATGCAGAGCTTAAAAGCAAAATAAAGAATATTGATGAACAGAATAAAGCGCATGAAGCAGAGCTTGAGGAAAGGCTTAACCAAACCGGCAACGAGCTTAATAAGCTTAAAGGCGACTATTTTGACCTCTCCGCTTATGCCGATGAGCTTGAGGCAAGGCTTGCAAGCAGCGCAAAGCCCTCGGAGAATGGCGGGAACGATGAAAACAAAACAGAAAAATTGCCGCCTGCGCCAAAAATCTCACGTCCCCTTACTGCCGACGCAATTAACGAAGACCTTTTCAATTATGCTTCCGACGCAATAAGCAAGGCAATAATAAAAAGCTCGGCTGTAAAAAATGCTGTTGCGGAATCTCACCATGAGCTGACTTCCGAACTGCTGCCGCTCGCTGTCGGTAAAACCGAGATGCTGAAAGCAGATATTTTGCAAACCGTTATTTCCACTGAGCTCGACGACGACGACAAGCGCGCAAAAATCGATGATTTGCTCAACGAGTCCATTGATTATTACAACAGCCTGCTCGGTCAGATTGTTTAGCTGTTTACAGCGTTGCTTAAAAACAATATCGGATTTTTAAATAATTTATTGCAGGGAGCACTGTAAAAGTGCTTTCTGCTTTTTATTTGCTTTTTTGGTTTGCAATATAAATCTCTACTTGTATCTTTGCCGACAGAATCTGATTATATCCGCCGACAGACAGCATGCTTCAAGCTTCGTGCCTTGGCGCGTCGCCGGCAACAACTGCAAGGCAGCCCCGCCTGCAGCGCCAACCGATTCTCAAAATTTTCCTGCATTTATTTTTAACACTGCTGAAACGCAGGTTTTCGGTAACAAGCAATGCCTTGAGAAAAAACGGTTGAAAGAGCCGCCGAAGGCGACTCTCAGACTGTCGAAAAAGTCCAGTTTTTACTGGGCTTTTTCTGTGTTTTGTGGTAT
>USAR01000151.1 GCA_900552605.1 uncultured Oscillospiraceae bacterium
AACACCTCAAAAGCATCGGCAGCAGTCTCAATGCCGTCTATAATCGCACGCTCAAACTCGCCCTTATCCACAAGCTCTGAAACGGCGGGATCAAGCGGCAGCTTGCAAAGCAGCGGCAGCCTCAGCTCGTCCGCAATTGTCTCCGCACCCTCCTTGCCGAAGATAAACAGCTTTTTGCCGCAATCGGGGCACTTAACATAGCTCATATTTTCTGCGATTCCGATAATCGGAATATTCATCATCCTTGCCATATTATAAGCCTTTTTAACAATGAGCGAAACAAGCTCCTGCGGCGATGTTACAACAACTATTCCGTCCAGCGGCAATGATTGAAAAACAGTGAGAGGCACATCCCCTGTTCCGGGCGGCATATCAACAAACAGATAGTCAAGCTCGCCCCACGCAACGTCTGTCCAAAACTGTTTAACTGCGCCTGCAATAACGGGACCTCGCCACACAACGGGCGTGTCCTCGGTTTCGAGCATAAGGTTAACAGACATAACCTTTATTCCGTTAGCGGTTTCGGCAGGCAAAATACCAAGCTCGTTTTGGCGAGCCCTTGTGTGTATACCGAACATCCTCGGGATTGATGGTCCTGTTATATCTGCGTCAAGAATACCGACCTTGTAGCCGCGGCGCGACATTGCAACAGCACTTGCAGCCGTTACAAGCGATTTTCCGACTCCGCCCTTGCCGCTGACAACGCCGATAACCTTTTTAATATTGCTGAATTGGTTAAGAGGTTCAATAAGGCTCTGCGGCTCTGATTTTTGTGAACAGCTGTTGCAGTTGCCCGTGCAGCCCTGCTGCTTGCCCTGACATTCATTTTGGTTTTCCTGCATTTTAAATTCAATTCCTTTCTTTTAAAGCAACGTCTTAAAAAAGGTACGACGTGCTTTTCAAAAAAGCCGATGCCGCGATACAGTCGGTTAAACCGGTCACAGCTAAACCGACATCGGCACCGACCTTTCATTACAAATCGATTATACTATCTTTTTAAGATTTTTTCAAGAGCGCAAAGCTTTTTATCAGGAAGCGCTGAGCAGAAGAAGTGAAAATCGCAGTGACAATACAGCCTTTTAAAGGGCTCCGTTTTTAAAATCGGTCTGTACAACGCGGTTACAGCACTGCGGAGAGTACCGCCAGACATCAATATGGTTGCCTTCAAAAAAGTATTTATTCTGTATAGGATCGCCGCTGTAAAACGAATCGATTATAATAAGCTTAACTTTCATCTTTTCCGGTATAAGGCTTTTTATGTAGACGCTTGCGGTCTGCCCTGCTTCAACGCCGTTTCTAAGCTCGGCAAGACCTGCCAGATTCGGCGTAAGCTCAACAAACACGCCATAGCTTTCAACCGAGCGCACCTTGCCGGATACTGTCTGCCCTTGAGAAAAAAGCGCGGCGTTTTCCTCCCAAGTGCCGAGCAGCTCTTTTTGAGAAAGCGTTATTCTGCCGTTTTCGTCAATAGCCCTAACCACCGCCTTTATATCGTCGCCCGTTTTAAAACGGTCGGCAGGGTGAGATATTCTTGAAACAGAAATTGCATCAATAGGCATAAGCGCCACAATGCCGCAGCCTATATCACAAAATGCTCCGAAAGGCTCAAGATGTGTTACCTTAGCCGCAATTACATCGCCGACGGAAAGAGTGGAAATATATTCTCTTTGGCAACGCTCCTGCGCATTTCTTCTTGACAGTATTGCACACAGTCTTCCGTTTTCATCCGGTCTTATAGAGCTTACCGTAAAACACACCGGTTTACCTACGCGGGAAATAAGCGCAATATCTTTAACCTTGCCCTCGGCAATGCCCACAGTTCCTTCATTTCTCGGTATTATTCCTTTAACTCCGCCCAACTCTACAATAAGATTGTGGTCAAAATCGCACATCGCGGCTCTGGCTTCAATAACTGCCTCTCGGTTCATTGCTTCGTAAAGCGCTGCCGGCGATGATGTAAGATACCTGTTTTCCGCACTGTTTAACGCCCGACCCTCGGGTAAATATCTTTTCATTTTCTTTATATCTTCCTTTCGTGGACGTGCATTGCAGTGTTTTGCCGCGTTCGTCCTTTTTGTTCCTTATAAAGGTTTATGAAAGAAAGACAAAAAATATTCGGAAGCCGCCGAGAAGCAGCTTCCGAAAAAACATATACTCTGTTTTGTTGTTTTATTTTGTGCCGAAAATACGGTCGCCTGCATCGCCGAGACCCGGCAGAATGTATGCGTGGTCGTTAAGACATCTGTCCTTTGCGGCACAGAAAAGGTCAACATCGGGGTGAGCCTTTGTGAAAGCTTCAATTCCCTCTGGAGCGGCAATAATGCACATAAATTTAATGCTGTGCGGATTGTGCTTTTTAATGGAGGAAACCGCATCGATTGCCGAGCCGCCAGTTGCAAGCATCGGATCAAGTACGATAACGTCACGCTCGGGGAGATCGGAGGGCAGCTTGCAGTAATAATCAACAGGCTCGTGCGTTTCGGGGTCGCGATACATTCCTATATGACCCACTCTTGCGTTGGGAACAAGGCTTAAAACGCCGTCAACCATACCGAGTCCCGCACGAAGAATCGGCACAAACGCCAGCTTTCTGCCCGAAACCACTTTAGAAGTGAACTCCTCCATAGGGGTGCGGATAACCGCGTCGGCAAGCGGCAGGTCGCGAGTTACCTCATAGCACATAAGCATTGCAATTTCATTAACAAGCTCGCGAAACTCCTTTGTGCCTGTGCTTTCGTCTCTTAAAATTGAGAGCTTGTGCTGGATAAGCGGATGGTCGAAAATCATTACATTACCCATTTTTTATTCCTCCATATGTTTTTTTCTTGTGAAACCGCAGCCTTTAATGTTTTTTGTGCCTTTTAAAGTCTGCAATTCCTTTAATAACCGCAGCCTTGGCAAAAACAAAGCTGCGGAAAATTAACCGATTATTTTTCGAGAGCGCTTATCATATCAACTCTGCGCTGATGTCTGCCGCCCTCAAATTCCGTATCAACAAAAAGGTCTGTCATTTTAAGTGCAGTACCTTGCCCTATAACTCTTCCGCCAAGGCAAAGCACATTTGCATCGTTGTGTCTTCTTGTGAATTCGGCAGAAAAAGTTTCGCTGCAAGCCGCCGCGCGAATACCCTTGATTTTGTTTGCCGCAAGCGACATTCCTATGCCCGTGCCGCAGCAAAGTATGCCGAGGCGGCATTTGCCCGATGTAATTTCGGCGCACACCTTTACGGCAATCTCGGGGTAATCAACAGCCTCGCCGTTGTATGTACCAAGGTCTAAAACCTCTTCTCCGCGCTCTTTTAAATGCTCTAATATAGCGTTTTTAAGCTCGTAACCGCCGTGGTCGCACCCAATTGCAATCATTTAGCATATGCCTCCGTTTTTGGTTTTATTTTTTCTTTTTTCTGAGATTCACTCTGCTTTATTTTTGGCTTTTTGATTTTCCCGCCCGGCTTTAAGCTCTCGCTGTGCCTGCGGCAAGCGCAGGTAAACGGGCAAAAGCTCTTTCGGCATAACGGTGTTCCCGTTTTCGAAAGATTGGCAAGCAGCCGTTATTACCGCACGTGCCGATTGATATCGGCAGCTTTCCGGCGCTAAGCGTACCGGCGGCAGCTCGTCACTTTTAAATCCTTTGTAAAAAACTGTGGCTCCGTCGCCTGCAAGCAGCACTTTTTTGTCGTATTTTGCAGATACCTCTGTTATTTTACCACAAAGCTCGGCTCTTGACAATGCCATATCGTCGAAAATTCTTATAATTTTTTCTCCGTCGCTTAAAAACAGTGCGCAATAGAATTGGTCGCAGCGCGCGTCCATAACAGCGGCGATCGGTCCTTCATACGGCAAAACGCCGTTTGCAATGCCGAGCAGCGTTGAAACACCCACGCACGGCAGGCTTTTTGCAGCCGCAAGACCCTTTACGGCGCTTATGCCTATGCGAATACCGGTGAAAGAGCCGGGACCCGACGATATACAGTAGCCATCGATTTCATCAACACCGACATTGCAGCTTTCAAGCAGTGCGTCAAACATCGGCAAAAGGGTTTGCGAATGTGTTACAGCCACATTGCAAAAAAACTCGCCGAGCAGCTTGCCGTCACGCCAAAGCGCAACAGAAGCCGGCGCCGCAGAACATTCAAAGCCTACATAGGTCATTTAAAATTCAATCCCTTCAAGAGCAATTTTTCTCGGCATATCACCCGAGCCGTTTATGCGTATTCTCACAGTGCCGTCGGGCAATGCACCCTCGATATTCTCACTCCATTCCACAGCCACAACCGCGTTCGAATCCACCGCTTCAAAAAAACCTGTTGAGTAAAGATCCTCCCAGCCGCTTATGCGGTACATATCAAAGTGATACATCGGAATTCTGCCGCCGAAATACTCGTTAACAATTGCAAATGTTGGAGAGTAGGTTTCTCCGTTATATCCAAGCCCTGCGGCAACTCCGCTTATAAAGTGAGTTTTACCGGAGCCCAAGTCGCCGTAAAAAGCAAGCACAGCGCCGCTTTTAAGGCTTTCGCCGAGCTGTTTGCCGAGCATAAACGTTTCATTTTCGTTTTTTGCCGTGTATTCCAAACGCCGCGCCCCCCTTTTTTCTTTTAAAGAGTATACCACACTTTGCTTTCAATTTAAAGTATTACTTGAGATCAGAGATCG
>USAR01000152.1 GCA_900552605.1 uncultured Oscillospiraceae bacterium
AAAAAGCATCGTGATTATCACCGGCTGTGAGCCAAAGCAACGTTCCTTTGCAATTACATAATAGAACAGTTGTGAAATTTTGTCAACACCAATGACACAAAAAAGCAGCGGCCAATCGCAAAGTATGCGCTCGGCTGCTGCTTGCAGAATTATATTTTAAAATTACAAAATATAAATTTCAATGTTTCTTCTGCCAAAATTAACGGCATCGTTATAAGAATACATATAAAGGTCGGCGATTGTGTTGCCCCATGCGGTAAATCCGCCTGTATCCGCTGCTACGGAATAGCCGTATATCCAGCTGCCGTCGGGAGTGCGGATGTACATTTCCGTTCCGTAAGGAATAATGTTAGGGTCAATTGCAATATATCCCTGCTTTACCTTAACTCCCGTTGAGCAGGTTGTGCCGGTGCAATAAGCCGAAGCCATACCCGTCATTTTCTTTTTGTAGTTAACGGGAACTCCGTTCTTATCGAGAAGAATTTCCTTTTTCGGCTTAAGGTCGGACATTTGATTTTTCTTTTCTGCCGCAACTGCGCCTACCTCGATTACTCTGTTCTGCGGTTTTTTATCAAGGCTTTGTGTAATGCTCTTGTCGGCAACCTTACCGTTAACTGTCTTTGTGATAGTGGTAACGGTGCGTTTGCCCTTCTGTCCTTCTGTCAATACTTTTGATTCATCGGGTTTAAGATTCTTTGAAACGCGCTTTTCGGTTTTGAAGTCGATATTTTCGGTAACGGTTTTAGCTGTATAATCTACATCTGTAACCGAAACGGTCATTCCCTCTTGCAGCTTAGTTTCAAGCGACGGATATATCTCGTCGTATTCGTCCGGCACAAAGCCGAGAGAACTAAGCATTTTTCTCACAGTGACGTCGGTTGTTTCAACAGTTTCTGTTTTTCCGGCAAGCTCCACCTTAACGGGAAATGCACGGTTAATCTTAATTTTCATATTGCTGTCCGCTCCGTTTTCGAGCGGAACAACCTCCACCGCATCGCTTTCAGAAATATCGATTTTGTTTGCGGAAAGGATCGATCTTGCGTCGTCGGTGAAGGTGTAAACCTTATATTCATCAACTCCGTCTTCAATAGAAACAGCTTTAACAAACTGCACAGGGAATGTTGCAACAACTGCCGATGCCACAAGCAGCATTGCAAACGCTTTTACGTGCCCTTTTAATATTTGTGAAAGGCATTTGCAGGCTTTAAGTTTCATACGGTTTAGTCAACTCCTAAAAAAATGTGTCTGATGATCATTCAGCGGCAATAATGCCGTAAATACTGCCGCCGAGTGCGGCAAAACGATAAAAATGCGCAGCTTTTCGCCGCTGAAAAGGATTATACGGGCAGATGTTTCAATTGTCAACCGAAACAAATAAGAAAATGTTAAGCAATTTTTACAAAAATTATTTCGCTTTACGCGACAAATAAAATTACAACGCTGTAATTTTTAGCTTCTAATCTGTAATTTTCCTGTAATCGATTGTGCAATTCGACGAAAACACGATAATTTTGCTCACATTTTCATATGCATAATTGGTATATTTTACAAAAGCGGCATATATAGTGGTTTGAAATTTAAAAACCACTATATATTGAATAATTTTAAAATGATAAAATTATTCTCATTTTTAGTTGCAATTACAATATTGGTAAATGTTCCATAAAATATACATAAAACTTGTTAAGGCAAATAAAATAATGGTTAAATTTACCATAAGTCAGGTTAGTTGTGGGGGCAATAAGTCGATTTTAGCCGATTTTTGCGATAATTTCTAATGCAAACTCTTAAATTTTACATAAAAGTGGGGATTGGCAATCAAAAATTACAGTAAAAATCTGCCTCACGTTGCAAAATTTAACACCGTGCGGCAGATTTTTTATATTGTATATGTTTTTTACTGTTATTTTTCTGCAGATTAACTTTCAAAGAAAGCTTCAGATTTCACAGATTAGATAAAATAAAAATGTTTTTCAATCAAAATCAGTGTATTATCAAAAACGACTTCAAGCAGCTTTCAATACTCATCTTATATAAATACATATTATATATGCAGAAGCAACTCAAAAAGCATAATAATATCATTAACATTGCTAACGGCAAAATTTGCATAGATTTTGCTGCATAAACTCCCTTTCTTCGCAAACAATACTAAGGCAAAATGTTACTGAAAAGGGAGTTATAATAAATGAGAGCAACAGGTATTGTGAGAAGAATCGACGACCTCGGCAGAGTCGTTATTCCGAAAGAGATTCGCCGCACTATGCGTATCCGCGAGGGCGACCCGCTTGAAATTTACACAGATAATGACGGTGAGGTTATTTTCAAAAAATATTCACCTATCGGTGAGCTGGCAGCGTTTGCAGAGCTGTATGCCGAGGTTCTTGGAAAAAGCTGTCAGAAGGGCGTTATTATTTGCGATCGCGACCACTGCGTGGCTTGTGCGGGTGTTTCCAAAAAAGAGGTTCTGGAACGCCGCAACTCAGCAGCGCTTGAGGATATTATGGAAAACCGTGCTATCTATCTTTATGCCGGCGGCGAGCGCCGACTTCCCATACTTGAGGGTACGGATCACACGATAGAAATTGCTGCGCCGATAATTGCTTCCGGTGATATTGCAGGAGCGGTTGTTTTTACACTTGAGGGCGGCGAGATACCGTCTGAAAGTGACAGAAAGCTGGCTGCGGTGGCAGCAGGCTTTTTGGGTAAGCAAATGGAAGATTTTTAAGGTACTGTTTTTTAAAAGCCTTGTCGTTCTTCTTTGTCGTAATGTGTGCTCGAGGCTTTTTATTACGGTAAACCGTAATCAGCAACTTGTCGCATCAAACCGAATGCCGACTGCTTTCCGGCTTGGCTCCCGCAGCGCGCATATCACCCTTTGGGTGATGGCGATGCCGACTGCGTATGCACCGCTGCCCGTTTTTTATAATTACAGCGAAGAATTGGAATTTCAATCATGCTTTTATTCTTTGATTATCGGCAAATGAAAAACGCGCACGAGAGAGCTTATCCCGAAAGCAGCCGATGATCGGTTAAAAAGCAGCATTACAAAAGGCATTACCGTTATCTTATGGCAGCTTTTAAACAAAGCGACAACATCAAAATACAAAAAAACTGCCGCACGGCAGTTTTTACATTTCCTTAATCATTTTTTCCAGCTCTTTTGCGGCAACACCCAAGGGCTGCTCTTTTCTTTTTATTATGCAAATGCTGCGCTTTGGTATCGTCACATTAAGGTCGATTATTTTTGTCGTTCCAGAAAGCGCAACAAGCTCCTTCGGCATAAAGCCTACCCCAAGGTCAGCCTCGACAAGCGGCATAATCTGGTCGGCGGTAAACGCTTCGATATCGGGGTAAAACGGCAACCCGTTTGCGGCAAAAAAGGAATTGTAAAACTCATAGTATTTTGTATCCGGACCGAGCGAAATTATGGGATACTGTAAAATGTCCTCAAGCGTGACTTTTTTGTCAAGCAGCTGTGAAAACGCAGGCGAGCAAACGGCTACCTCGTTGATATCCTTTACCGGAGTTTCAATAAGCGAGGCAGAGCGCACGGTGGGCGTTGTTACAACAGCAAAATCAACATATCCGCTTTTAAGCGCGGCAATTGCCTGCACTGTGGAGTTGTTACCTATCCTTACACGAATGCCGGGATGCAGCGCACGGTATTTTTTAAGCACCGGCAGCAAGAGACAGCGCAGCGCGATCTCACTTGCCGCAACGAAAACCGTGCCGTCCTGCAAGCTTTTGGTTTCCATAAGCTCAGCCTCGCCGGCTTCAATATGTTCAAAGGCAATTCTTATATGCTTGTAAAGCTTTTCACCCTCGGGAGTGAGGTTCATTCCGCGATTTGTTCGCAGAAACAGCGGACAGCCGAGCTCACTTTCAAGGTTTTTAACAGTCCTTGTAAGATTGGGCTGATTGTTAAGCAACAGCTTTGCCGCTTGCGATATGCTGCCGTATTTCGCAACATAATAAAACGTCTTATAATAATCGTAACTAATGTTCAATTTTCAGCACCGCCTATAGGTTTAAATCGATATGTAAAAATTATATTACAGCTATATGTAATATACATTTTACATATATCGATAAAGGAATTATAATATTAGCATTAAAAAATGTCAAGCACCCATTGCGGCGCGCGGCGCGATTTTTTTAAGATCGCGGCGTTTTGAAAGGGGAAAAGCATATGAGCAAAAAGAAGCGTGCGGTAACGCTTGCGGTGTTTGCCTTGTTGCTTTTGGCAGTGCTTGCCGCCGCGCTGTGTCTCGGCACGCCGGAAAAAACCGAGTCAATCAAAGAAGCGATGCGTGACGCGGTTTTGCACGAGAACAACAAGGTGAGCCTGTTTGGAATAAAGGACGTCAACCCCGCTTTTATTTCCGCCGTTACGGTTTCCGCAATTTTGCTCTTGTTTGCTGCGATTGTCAGAATATTTGTTATACCGCGGTTTAAATATGTTCCCGGCAAATTTCAGCTGGTCTTAGAGCAAGCAGTCGGCTTTTTCGATAACCTCGCAAAAAGCAACAGCCCCCACAGAAACGGTTTTTTGGGAGCATATATCTTTGCCGCCGGCTCTTACATATTTGCGGGCACACTGTTTGAGCTTTTCGGCTTGCAGGCAGTTGCCGC
>USAR01000153.1 GCA_900552605.1 uncultured Oscillospiraceae bacterium
TACGCCCAATACGGCGCATTCATTGAATCCTGTTCCGTTTATTTATGTGACGGCCAACAAGGAGGCTAAGGTCGAAAATGGTATTCTGGCCGACGTGGCACCTTCCATCCTGCATATCATGGGGTTGGAACAACCTGCCGACATGACGGGCAAGAACTTGATAAAAGATTAATCTCTTCGAATAGAAGTTTTCGGGCAAGGTTTCCGCTGTCAGGGGCGTGGGGGCCTTGCCCTTTTTTGTCCTCTCTTGTGTGTCGGCATTTCTTCTCTATCATGGCGTGGAGAAGCCTTTGATGTGCCGATGGTCTCAAAAATGGGAATAAATCTCCGGATTACCGAAAAAAAGCTTTATTTTTGTCTTTCTAAAGAAAGAGTTTATGGATGTACAAATAGAACCGAGCTGGAAACAGCATTTAGCTCCGGAATTTGAGAAGCCTTATTTCGTGAAGTTGACGAATTTCGTTCGTCAGGAGTATCGTACGACGACTTGTTATCCTCCGGGAAAGTTGATTTTTAATGCTTTCAACCTCTGTCCGTATGACAAAGCGAAGGTGGTTATTATCGGACAAGACCCTTATCACGGGCCAGGGCAGGCGCATGGTTTGTGTTTTTCCGTCAATGACGGAGTCCCCTTTCCGCCGTCCTTGCAGAATATATTCAAGGAAATACAGACGGATTTGGGGACACCGGTGCCGCAAAGCGGGAACCTGACCCGTTGGGCGGAGCAGGGTGTGTTGTTGCTCAATGCCACACTGACGGTACGTGCCCATCAGGCCGGGTCGCATCAGCGGCAGGGATGGGAAGAATTCACCGATGCAGCCATCAAGGCACTGGCCGAGGGGCGTGAACATCTGGTTTTTATACTTTGGGGTTCTTATGCCCAGAAGAAAGGAGCGTTTATCGATCGTAGTCGCCATCTGGTACTGGCTTCGGCTCATCCGTCTCCGTTGTCTGCCTTCCATGGTTTCTTCGGGAACAAGCATTTCAGCTTGGCCAATGCTTATTTGGAGCAACATGGGGAAACACCGATAAACTGGTAGGATGTCATGAAGAACGACCGTATACCTATGATTCAGATAGACGATACCATAATCTCTATCGATTGCCTGAGCGAGAAGTTTTGTTGCGACCTCGATGCATGCAAGGGGGAGTGTTGCATAGAGGGAGATGCGGGTGCTCCTGTGGAATTGGACGAAGTGGCCGAGCTGGAGGAGGCTTTGCCGGTGGTATGGCCTTGGTTGTCGGCTTCGGCTCAGGCTGTGATCGACCGGCAAGGGGTTGTCTATACGGATGAGGACGGCGATTTGGTCACCAGCATTGTCAACGGAAAAGATTGTGTGTTCACGTGTTATGACGAGCGCGGTTATTGTTATTGTGCTTTGGAGAAAGCTTACCGCGAAGGGAAGAGTTCGTTCTACAAACCGTTGTCCTGCCATCTTTATCCCATCCGTTTGAAGAAGATTGGTGATTGTGTGGCGTTGAACTACCATCGTTGGGATGTATGCAAGGCTGCGGTTCTGTTAGGAAAAAAAGAGAATGTCCCTGTCTATAAATTTCTGAAAGAACCTTTGATTCGTAAATTCGGTGAAGAATGGTACAAAGAACTTGAAGCTGTTGCCGAAGAATTGAAAAAGCAACATTTTATCTAAACTTCCTATTTCTTACGTGTGCCAAATACCTGATACAGCAAGATGCATAGTGCTACGGCCATTACACATACTGGTGCTATCCATGCTTCCGGATGAATGATGACCAGAAAGATGCAGGTAACGATAACGCACAATGTCAGGACAATAAGAAATAGTCTGATCTTTGCGAATAACGGGTTAGTAGTTTTCATCTTCATAGCTACTGTTTTCTATGTTTTTTGCAATATAGTGATTTAGCACTGAAAATGTTACTGTCTTTAGTCTTTATTAAGATATGGATAAAGAAAAACGCCGATCGAAGGATGCTCCTTCTCCATCGGCGTTTCCTCGTTGTAAGATGTGAGGTTGGTTTATAAAAACGTAATATTAAAAATGTATAGTATAAATAGAAAAAACAGTATAGATAGAAAAGGAGTTGATCAAATGCCTAAAGCTAATCCTGTTTTGGTTTGTGTAACCGCTCAGTTGCGTTGTGAAAAGCTTATTCGCGCCGCTGAGGATTTGGCTGCCAAGCTTAACAGGGAACTAACTGTTGTAACAATTCAACCGAAAAATGCAGAGCCACAGCAACGTGCGAGAGACCTGAAATGTTTAAATACTCTTTCAAAGCTGTGCGACTGTGATATAGATATTATTTACAGCGACCACGTAACCACAAGCCTTGCGGCGTATATTAACCGGTGCGAGCCTTGTCACATTCTTATCGGCAATCCCGACACCAAGGGCGCATTCTTTAACGAGTTTATGAGTAATCATTATTGCGCTCCTGTTAGTGTTGTTGATGAAAAGATCATCTATACTTTGCCGGCGTATCAGTTTGATGCTGCTCACAGTTGAATTATAGTATTTTTTATAATTATTAAAAAAGATGCACACTGCAAATGAAGTGTGCATCTTTTGATATTTATAAACCCTGAAACATTATTGTTCTGACATTTCTATTTTTGTTTCATCACTTTGTGCAGCCGTCTTTTTATCAGGATTTAGTGTTTTGCTGATATCTGAATAAGCATCTTCGGAAACCGGCAATCCGCGTTTTTTAAGTCGTGCGTTAATAATGCGTGAAACAATGTTATATATTACTGCAAATAGCGGTGCGGCTATCATCATTCCGATAAGACCGTACAGTCCGCCGAACAACATTATCGAAAACACAATCCAAAACGATGATATACCGAGAGAACCGTGCAGAATGTGCGGTCCTAAAAGGTTGCCGTCTATTTGCTGCAATACTATTATGAATATAACAAAATATATCGCCTTAACAGGTGTGTCAACCAGCAAAATCAGCGTGCTCGGTACAGCGCCGATTATTGGACCGAAGAAGGGAATGAGGTTTGTAACACCGACGATAAAACCGATAAGCAAGGCGTATGGAATATTAAGTATAAGTAATCCGACAAAGCAAATGATTCCCACAATAATTGAATCTATAATCTTACCGACGATGAAGTTTGTGAAAATCGTGTGGCTTTGTTTTGCTGTTTTAATAACCTCAATAGCGGCGTTTTTGGGAAGAAAGGCGCACAACAGTTTTTGTGTTATCCTCTTAAAATAGCCTTTACCGGAAAGCGCATAAACAGATACGATAACACCTACCAAAATACTAAGCACGAAGTTATAAACGCTTTTTACGCTTGAGGCAAAATAACCGGCAGTAACTTCAAATGATTTCAGAAGATCCTCTGAAAGCAGCTTATTGAGATAAGCCATTGCCTTTTCTTGTGCCGAATCGACAATTTCTTTCGGCAGCTTTTCGGAAAGATAATTAAATCCGGCTGTCATTTTAGACGGAAGCTCGGCAGTAAGTTGTTTTACACTGTCGATAAGGCTGGGGATAATAATAAGAATTATAGCAGTCAGTGCCACAAGCCCTGTTATAAGCGCTAAAGTAATTGCAGAATATTTTGTAACCTTATCTGCGCGTTCTTGGCTTTTAAAAATCTTTTTCGTTGGTTTTGAAAGCCATTTTTCATATGCAAGCATAACGGGGTTAAGAATAAAAGCAATTATCAGACCAGTTATTATCGGCGTAAGGGTTGCAAGCGACTGTCGGATAAATCCTAAGATATTGTTCGGTTTATCAATAAGGAAATAAAAAGTAATGCTTGCCGCAACAACCAAAAATGCCGTTATTCCGTATGCTTTGCATTTGAAAACCAATTCTCTGTTTTGCTCTGACGTAAGCTGTGCTTTAAAACGATTCATTAAAGTATCCTCAATTCAGCTTATTAACAAAATTCTTTACCGATTGCATATCCTTTGGATCAAGTTCACACGGCTTTTTTTGAAGGGTAAACAGCTCTGTGTGCTCAATTGAGCTGTTAGGAGCAATTCTTTTAAGCTCGCCGAGTGTTTCAAACTCCAGAAAAACACCGTTCGTATAGGTTTCGTAAGAGCAGCCGCCGTCGGGATAAACGCCGTCAATATTGTGACTGTATTTTTTTGAAAACACAACGTCGTTCAAAACATAATAGCCAATTCCCGCATTGCAATCAACACCGATCTTAAAGGCGCGCTCTGCACCCGGTTGTTGCTTTAATGTCAAATACTCATCACCTAATGTAAATCTATCGTCGTTTATCGATGCATAAGGCCACAAAACGATCCTTCTGTTTGCAAGCAAACCTGTATCCAGCGTGTTTTGCGGAATGATCTCGACACCGCCTTGATCCATAACGGTAAGTGCCCAAAGTGCATATTCCTTTTCGGTGTCTGAAATATTTTTTGCAATCTGTTTAACCTGCATTTCAGGTTTTTTATCGTGCATAGTAAGCTCAAGCTGCAGCGCCATTCCGTTTTCTTTTTGCGGCGGCGGTGTTAATGTTACGACATTGCCGTTAATCACATACTTCACGGGATTGCAATCGGGGTAATATGTTTCCGGCAGCGATTCGGGAGAAAGCCATATACGGTGTCCGCCGAAATTTTCAAAGGCAGCCCCTTTATAATAGAATTCATCGAACTCTTTGCCGTCG
>USAR01000154.1 GCA_900552605.1 uncultured Oscillospiraceae bacterium
TGCATTTCAAAAAGCTCCTGCTCGGCATTGTTCTTGCGCCTTGTCAGATCGTCGTTATTAAAATTTTCCACACACGTCACCCCTTCGGCGTTTGAGTATTCATTATAAATTCAAAATACCCTGCTCGCGCAACAGCGGCAAAAGACTTACAAGTCGCAGCATTTTAACGGCTTTGTCCACACGTTGCCTGCGCTTTTCGCAAAGGTGTGGTTTTAAAGCGTTAAGCAGCGCCGCACGGTCATCGCAAACATTGCTGTTAAGAGCTTTTAGTATTTTTGCAATAGCGCCTATATCGCCAAGACCCGCAAGTGCCGAAAGCGGGTTTTGAGTGCCGCCCGGCGCGAGGTTTCCGAGGTTCCCGAGACCCGCAAGCGCACCGAGGTTATTAGCTTGATTACCGCCTTGCAAAGGATTCCCGCCGCCTTGATTCCCGGTGGCTCCGAGACTGTTTAAGATACCGTTAAGCATTTGCGGGTTGCTTTGCAGCGCTTGCAAAATTCCGCCGATATCAGTGCCGCCCTGATTGCTGTTGTTTTGTCTTGCGGCTGTGCTGTTTGGTTGACCTGAGCCGAAGCCGCCGGCGTTATTAGCTGCTTGCGACCCATGTCCCGTGTTGTTTTCGAAGTTTGTTTGACCGTTTGCTTGGTTGTTGCCGCTTTGCTGGTTTTTATCGGAGCTTGCCATAAAGGAGCTTGCCATTTGCTGCAGCGCAGCGAGGCTTTCGGGATCATTTAGAATTGAGGAAATTTGTGCGCTTATATCATCGCTCATATTCGGCACCTCCCTGGTTCGATGTTTTTAAAATTCTGCGCTTTGTTTTTACTACTTGTTTTTTTGCAGCTTTTTCATTATTGCAGCTGCTTGCGGCGAGTTTAAAATTCGCTGCATAGCCTCAGGGTCATTCATCAGATCGTTAAGCTTTTGAGCTTGCTCCGGATTAAGGCTGTTAAGCAGTGCTTCACGGTTGCCGCCGTTCAGTGCCGACGTGATTTTTTCGGCGTTTAGCCCGTTTTGACCGGCTGCGTTTTTAAGTGCTGAAAACAGACGGTTTTTATCAATTTTATTATTCATATCCAATGAGAATACACCACCGATAAATATTTTTTGTCTTACTTATAATATCTTATGAACGGAGTTTGAAAATAATGCGCGTTTTGGTTTTATCCGATAGCCATGGCAGCACACAGGGGATCATTGATATCCTTGAAAGGCACGGCGATATCGACCATGTGTTTTTCCTCGGTGACGGCGCACGTGAGATGAGCCGCATCTCGACGGAATACGGAACGCACCTGCACATGGCTGCCGGCAATTGCGATATTTACGAAGTGTCAAGACTATATGAGCTTGAACGCATTGCAGATACCACCGTTCTTTATACCCACGGCCATCAGCTTGGTGTTAAATACGGTCTTGAGCGGTTGCTTGATGCCGCAAAACGCACCGGTGCAAAGATTGCTCTTTTCGGTCATACGCATAAACCGCTTGTGCAGTATACCGACGGAATATATCTTGTTAATCCCGGCTCGGTTGCAAGACCGCGAGACGGCAGCCGCAAAAGCTATGCGATAATCGATATAAGTCCTGCCGGCATAATGCCGAATATTTGCGAACTGTAATTGCTCACAATGCTTTTCACCTTCGCATTTGTATTTTATGCCGTATGGCGATTCGGTGTTACAAATATAAATTAAATATAACGGAGAACAAATAATGAAACTATTGGCAATTGACGGAAACAGCCTTATTAACCGAGCTTTTTACGGTATTCGGCTGCTAACGACAAAGGACGGACGTTTTACAAACGGAATATATGGCTTTATAAATATGCTGAATCGTGTTTTAGAGCAGGAGTCACCGCAGGCGGTTGCAGTGGCATTTGACCTTAAAAAGCCGACCTTTCGGCACGAGATGTATGCTGAATATAAGGCGGGCAGAAAGCAGATGCCCGAGGAGCTTGCGGAGCAGATGCCTGTTTTAAAGCAGTGGCTTTCCTTAATGGGCTACACTGTGCTTTCGTGCGAGGGTTATGAAGCTGACGATATTTTGGGCACGCTCGCCGATATTTGTGAAAAAAGCGGCAACGAGTGCATCATAGCCACCGGCGACCGCGACGCGCTTCAGCTTGTGTCTGATAAGACAACGCTGCTGAATACCGTAACCAAAATGGGTAAACCGGAAATTGTGCGTTATGACCCTGCGGCAATTATGGAAAAATACGGTGTTGTGCCGAAAAGAATGATAGATATAAAAGCACTGCAAGGAGATTCCTCCGACAATATTCCCGGTGTTGCCGGAATCGGAGAAAAAACCGCGTGTATGCTGGTTTCAAGCTATGGCGGAATTGATGATATTTACAGTAATCTCGATTCACTGCCCATTAAAGACGTGCTTAGAAAAAAACTGGCTGAGGGAAAGGAAAGCGCATATTTAAGCCGCACTCTCGGCACTATCAGCAAAGAGGTGCCTATCGACAAAAATCCCGAAAGCTATTTAATAAAGCCGCAAAACCGACCGGAGCTTTTGCGGCTTATGGCAAGTCTTGAGTTTTTCTCGCTTATTAAAAAAATGGGGCTTGAAAATGAACAGGTTATGCCGGAAAATCAAAGCGAAACTGTGGAGTATAAGCTCTTTGAAAAGCTGCCTTCCGAAAATACCGATAAAGCTGTGCCCGACGCAATTTGCTTTTTTGAAAACACTGCGGCAGTTTGCCGAAACGGCGGCGTTGCGGTTATGGACATTTTATCGGAAGAGTTTAAAAAATACCTTTTGGAAGAAACAAACAAAAACGTTTACGACAGCAAAACAGCATATAAGCTTTGCCGAAAAAACGGACTGACGCTTGAAAACGTTTGTTTTGACGGAATGCTTGCCGGATATCTGTGCTCTCCGTCGGCGTCGGGTTACGATATAGAACGGCTTGCGAAGGAATATGAAGCGCCTGTCTGCGTTCTACCCGACGGTGCGCCGAAAGAGGCTTTGCTTGCGGCGCAGTACTTTGAAGCGTCCTTGAAGCTTATAGAAAAAATCAGGGAAAACGGACAGGAAGAGCTGCTTAAAACAATTGAACTGCCGCTTGCTAAAGTGCTTGCGAATATGGAAAGCTACGGCTTTTCCGTTGATACAGACGGCATAAAGGCTTACGGTGAACAGCTGGAAGAAAGAATAACCGAGCTGCAAAACGCGGTGTGGTTTTTAGGCGGCGGCGAGTTCAACATAAATTCGCCGAAACAGCTCGGCGTTGTGCTTTTTGAAAAGCTCGGTCTGCCGGCAAAAAAGAAGACCAAAAGCGGATATTCAACAAACGCCGAGGTGCTTGAAAGCCTTGTGGGTGCACACCCGATAATAGAAAACATTTTGGAATACCGCAAGCTTGCAAAGCTTAAATCCACCTATTGTGACGGACTTATAACCTGCGCCGACGAAAACGGCAGGATACATTCAACTCTCAACCAAACCGAAACAAGAACAGGACGAATAAGCTCGCAAGAGCCTAATTTACAAAATATTCCTGTGAGAACCGAAGAGGGCAGACAACTGCGGCGGTATTTCCGCGCGGCTGAGGGTTATACGCTTATCGACAGCGATTACAGTCAAATTGAGCTGCGAGTGCTCAGCCATATGGCAAACGACCAAACAATGATAAACGCCTTTTTGGAAGGGGTGGATATCCACACGGTTACTGCGTCCGAGGTGTTCGGTCTGCCGAAAGAAATGATTACACCCGAGCTTAGAAGCCGCGCTAAGGCTGTTAACTTCGGTATTGTGTACGGAATAGGCGCATTTTCGCTTGCAAAGGATATAGGAGTAAGCCGCAAAACTGCCGCAGAATATATTGAAGGATATCTAAGAACATACAGCGGCGTTGCAAAATTTATGGAAGAAACAGTGGAAAAAGCACGCAAAACGGGTTACACAACAACGCTGTTTTCACGTAGGAGATATTTGCCGGAGCTTACAGCTTCAAATGCAATACTGCGTGCTGCGGGCGAGAGAATTGCAAGAAATATGCCGATACAAGGCACTGCCGCAGACATCATTAAAATAGCAATGGTGAGAGTTTCAAAAAGATTTGTGGAAGAAAAGCTCGACGCACACCTGATTATGCAGGTGCACGATGAGTTGATCGTTGAAGCCAAAGAGGATATTGCCGAAAAAGTTGCCGAGATTGTTACAAACGAAATGCAAAATGCCGTTAAACTCAGTGTACCGCTCATCGTAGACACAGGGTATGGCAAAACCTGGTACGATGCCAAGGGTTAGCACGCCGATTTTAGCGCAGGAAACGTTTTTTTACCCACTCGCTGTATCTTCATACAGCGTCGGGGAAAAGAAAACGCCCCCTGCATCTAAAATCGTCAGTGCTAACGGGCAAGAGTAAAAAGCAGGCAGTTTGTAAGTGCAGGAATGTTTTTTAACCACTTGCTGTATCTTCATACAGCGTCGGGAAAAAGAAAACACATCCTGCATCTAAAATCGTCAGTGCTGACGGGCAAGAGTAAAAAGCAGGTGCTTTGTAAGCGCAGAAATGTTTTTATCCACTCGCTGTATCTTCATACAGCGTCGGGGAAAAGAAAACGCCCCCTGCATCTA
>USAR01000155.1 GCA_900552605.1 uncultured Oscillospiraceae bacterium
CCGACAAGCATTATCACCTCGGTTATAGAGAGTATCCGCAAAAAATGCAGCGAAAAAGATTATCCTTTCCCAACACTGTTGTTTGAACCCGGCAGGGCGATTGTTGCAAATGCCGGAATGACAGTTTACACAGTTTGCGCAGTTAAAAAAGCAGGAAACAAAAACTATGTTTTGGTTGACGGAGGTATGACAGATAACCCACGCTTTGCGCTATATGGTTCCAAGTACACCGTTATACTTGCAAACCGAGCGCTCCTAAAACCTGATTTTTGCTGCACTATCGGCGGCAGGTGCTGCGAAAGCGGCGATATTATTGCGGAAAACATATACATTCCAAAGCCTAAACGCGGTGATTTAATCGCTGTTTGCACAACGGGCGCATATAATTACTCAATGGCATCAATCTATAACCGCGTATCAAAGCCGCCAATCGTCTCTCTTTCTAAAAAAGGCGACAGGCTTATTGTACGTCGGGAAACGTTGCAGCAGATTATTGAAAATGATTTATAGCATTTTTATAGATAGCTTTCTTTTGTACGTCGCCTGAAATTTTTAGGTACAGCCCTCATCTTCGGCGAGTCGCTTAGCGCGCAGCGCACCTCGCCGAAGGCGAGGAAAGAGCCGCCGCACGACGACTCTTTCAACCGTTATACGAAACATCCGCTTGCAGCAAAAACTAAGTTTTTAGCAATGGTTGAGTTGGTTGCATAAGGTTTGAGAGAAACGGTTGGCGCTGCACGCTAAGCGACTCACAGAAGATGGGGCTGTCGGGTAGTGGCTTTTGGCGACGTGCCAACATTAAGTTTATTTTTATAAAAGATGACAAACAAATTTGTTACCGCCTAAAATCTACGTAGAGTTTTACATTCTTTTTCAACTTGTTAGCGGCGCTTTGCGGCATTATAATATGAATTGAAAAAGCTTGTTAACAGGAGTAGATATCAATGGTTAAATGCACCGTTAAAACAATCTCAATTCCAACATATCCGGAACCCAAGGCAGAAGAATTGCCGATGTTTGCAGAAAACCGTGTTCATCAAAGAACATCGGGCGATCCATATCCAAATCGAGTGGTGCTAAAGGTTGACCGCAGCTGCAAGCCTGAGAGGGAATACTGCTGTGTTGAACTTGAGAATGACTATATAAAATTACAGATTCTGCCGCAGCTCGGCGGCAGAATCTACTCTGCATACGATAAAAAAACAGGTTATGATTTCTTTTATAAGCAGCACGTTATAAAGCCTGCCCTTATCGGTTGTCTCGGCTCATGGGTATCCGGCGGCGTTGAGTTCAATTGGCCCTTTCATCATCGCGCGTCAACCTATATGCCGACAGATTACAAGGTAACAAACGACAGCGACGGAGGAGCGTCTGTTTGGCTTTCGGAGCACGACCCAATGGACAGAATGAAAGGTATGGTGTGCGTTAGGCTACGTCCCGACGCAACTTACTTTGAAACGGAAGTAAGGCTTTTTAACCGTACCGAAGTCCGTCACTCTTTTTTGTGGTGGGAAAATGCCGCCGTTCCTGTTAACAAGGATTATCAAATATTCTTTCCGCCAGATGTTTCATACGTGAATTTCCACTATAAACGCTCGGTAACAACTTTTCCTGTTGCAGATAATTCTCTTGGTATTTTTAACGGAATCAGATATAACGGTGATACTGATATATCAATGCACAAAAATACAATTCAGCCAACATCGTATTTCAGCGCACCGTCAAAATACGATTTCTTCGGCGGATTCGACCACGGCAAAAACTGTGGTGTTGTGCACATTGCAAATCACCACATTTCGCCCGGAAAAAAGATGTTCACTTGGGCATATAATCAGCTTTCGGAATCCTGGGAGAATGCACTGACAGATACCGATGGCGCGTATGCCGAGCTTATGGCAGGTACATATTCCGACAATCAGCCTGACTTTGCGATAATAGAACCGTATGAAACAAAATGCTTTTCTCAGTATTGGTATCCTCTCGGTGCGCTCGGTGTTCCTCAATATGCTGATTTAAACGGGGCATTAAGTCTTAGCAATGACGGATTCAAGCTGCAGCTTACAAGAGATGTAAATAATGCAAAAGTGATTTTTAAAGCTGCAGACGGCACCGTTAAAGAGTTTTCTAAGCAACTGCTTGCAGGTGAGGTTTACACCTTTGCAGTCGGCAAAATAAGTATAGGCGATACTGTAAAGGTGACTTCTGAAGACGGCAACACGGTGATTTTCTACAAAATGGAAGAAAAGGACGTTTACGGTATCCCGGAGACATTTAAGGATATGCCGGAGGCTAAAACCGTGGCTACCGCCGAGCAGCTTTATTTAGAGGGTGTTCATGTTTGGCAATACCGCGACCCATCAATTAAACCGGACGGATATTGGCTTGAGGCATTAAAACGCAATCCACAGCACTTTGATACGTTGGTTGCAATGGGCGAGCTTAAGTACAACGAAATGGATTATGACGCTGCCTTAAAATACCTGCAGAGGGCACAAAAGGTTGTAACACAGTTTAATGCGCACCCAACAAGCGGTAAGCTTTTCTATTTGCTCGGTCTTGTTAATTTAAGACTCGGCAGAAAGACTGAGGCATATGACAGCTTTTATAAATCCTCGTGGAATCTCGATTATTATTCAGCGGCTATGACAAACATTGCAGCGCTTGATATTGCAAACAACGACTGTAAATCAGCAATTAACCATGCGGAAAACGCGCTGAAATACAATACACAAAACCAAAAGGCAACCGTTTATCTTGCGCTGGCTTTTATGAAAATCGGTAACCTTAAAAAAGCCGAAAGCATTGTTGAAGCAGCGCTCAATACCGACCCTATGGACAGGCTTGCGGGATTTATGCAGGTTGTCTTAGGAAAGAATGATATCAACGAATTCACAGCGACATTATTAAGTAACAAAGCACAAACCGCAATCGATATTTATTGTGATTTCGCTTTGTGCGGTGAAAGTGAGCTTTGCCGTGAGCTTTTAAAACTCACGGGAGGCGATAACCCAATAGTAAACGTTTTGCTCGAAGAAAATATTGATGACTGCTTTGTGCCGTCCGCCGGCTTTGCGATTCGTCACGAGGAATATGCCGCACTGAAAGCAAAAGGCGAAACAAGTGCAACTGCCAGTTATTATCTCGGCTGTCTGCAGTATCATTTACGTCAATATAAGCAAGCCGAAAGCAGCTTTAAAGCATCGATAAAGTCGGGCGGTAGTTTCTATGGCATATATAGAAATTTAGCGGCGCTTTATTTCAGCCATCTCAATAAAAAAGAAGAAGTTTTGCCACTGCTTTATAAAGCGCTTGAGCTATCAAATAATAACGACCAAATAGTGTATGAAATTGCTGTTGTTTCAGCTAAACTTAAGGCTGATCCGCAAAACACTGTAAAGCTGATCACCGACATTTTTAAAGATACAATGCGCGATGATGTTTGCACAGAGCTTGCAGCTGCATATTGCAGGATAGGCGAATATGAAAAAGCTTTAAAACTGCTCCAAAACCACACTTTTGTACCGTGTGAGGGTGGTGAACACACCGTTGCTGATAAATATATGATTGCTTGCTTTGCACTCGGTAGAAAATATCTTGCAAACGGTAATGCTGCAAAGGCATTGGATATGTTTAAAAAGGCCCAGGTTTTGCCGCAAAACCTCGGTGCGGGTATTTGGAATGAGGTTAAGCTTGTTCCGGCACAATACTACGAGGGCGTTTGTTTTGAAATGCTCGGCAAAAACGAAGAAGCCGAAAAAATATTTGCTCACATATTGCAGCTGCAGGTTGATTATTTCAGCAATATGCACTTAAAAGAATTGCCGTATTATCAGGCATTGATTCTGAAAAATCACGGCAAATTTAATGCTGCACGCGCTATAATCGATAAATACGAGCGCGAATGGACAGCAGCGCTTGATTTCTGCGACGTCGGATATTTTTCAACTACTCCGTTCTTTATTTCTTATGTTGAATCGGCAGATGTCGAAAGAACGGCATGCTATAAAGCGTTGCTCGGTTACATAGCTTTGTTTAAAGGAGATAAAAAGGCTGCGGAAAAGCTTTTCAGCATGGCTTCACACGAGAATTTGTATGCGAATGTTGAAAAAAGCTTAATGTAAAAGACAAATAGCAGTAAAACGTTTTGCGTTATGCTGTACTAAAACCTAAGAAAGGTGGACATAATGAATTTAATAGAAACATATGAACACGATGAGCAGGGCTATAAAATAATGACGAGCTTCGGCGAATGGACTGTTGCGCTTATGAACGAAACCGAACAATATAGACCGTCAAACATAAATTTTATGCAAAAGCACAACGAAACCGACGAATGTTTTGTGCTTTTAAAGGGTAAGTGTGTTTTATTCGTTGCCGACGGCGATGATAAGCCACAAAATCTCACCGCTGTTCCTATGGTTCTAAATAGAGTTTATAATGTAAAACGAGGGGTTTGGCATACGCATACTTTTCACGATGATACTCAGGTATTTATTGTGGAAAACAGAAATACAACACCGGAAAACTCGCCGAAATATTATAATTTAACCGATGAACAAAAGAAATATATCATTACCAACGGGTAGGTTA
>USAR01000156.1 GCA_900552605.1 uncultured Oscillospiraceae bacterium
GAGAGCATGTGTTTGTTGTTAAAGATTTTTTTGCAACATTTAAACGCTGTTTTTTAAAATCTTTAATCGTTTCGTTAATAGCTTATGCTTTTTACGTTGCGGCGTCATTTTCATTTATTGTCTATTGGGGAAGCTGGGTGCTGTTCGGCGTAGCTGCAATTGCCACGATGTATTTTACGATAATGCTCAAATACATCTTTTTGATGACGGTTTCACTAAAGCTATCGGTTTTTAAAATGTTTAAAAACGCATTTTTCTTAATTCTCGTTTCATTTAAAAACAGTGGCATTGCGTTGCTTGCGATGATTATAAGTCAGGCGTTTTTGTTTGCGTATGTACTAATGACCCTTTATGTTAATGTGGCTGTTGTTTTTCTTGCTGCGGCGGTATTACTGATACAATTTGCATTACCGGATTTGTTTATAAATTACTACTGCTTTGATGTTATAATAAAACAGGTTGTCGAGCCGTATTACGAAGAAAATAAATCTAACGATATTTCTGCTGACAGCGTTTGTGATATTAAGAAAAAAGGGGAGAAGTATGCCGATGATATCCCACGCGAACAAAGTGATTATGTATATGAAAACGGCAGATTGGTTAAAAAAAGCGTCCATGAAAGCGAACGAATTTTTAATGATGATGCTGATTGAAAAATAAAAAATCCAAGCACAAAAAAGCACTCAAAGCTTTTACGAAAAACCGTAAAGATGTTGAGTGCTTTAATAATGTAAAAATATGTTTTTACTACTTATCAGAATCATCGTTGTTTGAAGAATTTAAATCCTTCTTTTTAATATGTGCCAAAGGATTGGCGTCAGCAGCCGCTTCAACCTGTTTATCCGCAATGTGAGTGTAAATCTGTGTTGTGCCGAGATTTTCGTGTCCCAATATACTTTGAATAACCCTTATATCAACACCGCCGGATTGATACATCAGCGTTGCGGCGGTGTGGCGAAGCTTATGCGTTGAGTATCCCATTTCGCCGAGTCCTGCTTTTTCAAGATTCATTTTAACGATGTGTTGGACGGTTTTGTTGCTGATTCGTTGCTTGCGGCTTGAAATAAACAGTGCGTCTTTATCCTTAGCAGCAACTCCGTCAACGGGTCGCACCTTCATATAATCGTTGATTGCAGAAATGCAAGCATCATTAAGATATAATTGTCTTTCCTTATTCCCTTTTCCAACTACACGAAGTGTGTTGCCGATAATCGAGGATAAATTAAGGGAACAGAGCTCGGAAAGGCGAAGTCCGCAGTTTAAAAACAGCACCATTATACAATAATCGCGCTCTTTAAATGGACCGTCGACAGCGCTTAAAAGCTTAAGTGAATCTTCAAGATCAAGATATTTCGGCAGTGATTTTTTAAGCTTTGGCATTTCAAGCATTTCAGCCGGGTTGGTTTTAACAATGCCTGCATTTGTGTGCAGATATTTAAAATAGCTTCTTAAAGTGGAGCATTTTCTGGCTCTGGCAGCAGCCTCATTAAGCCTGACGTTTTTACAGTATACCAAAAAGGCGTACAGATCATTAAGCGTAAGACTGTTAAGCATATCGGCAGTTACTAAAGAAATATCTGCGTTGTCAAAATTTTCTTCATCAACAACGCCGTTTTTAAACAACAGGTATCTGAAGAACGTTCTTAAGTCGCTAAAGTATTCGTCAACAGTTTTGTCAGATTTTCCTCGCACAATCTCATTATACGTTAAAAAGTCAGAAATAAGCGGCGGTGCGGTACTTTTATCTTTATACAGCGTTGTTTTCACTCCCCTCAATTATACAAAACATTTATTTTGTATAATTATTGATATTTTTAAAACAGACTCTCTTTTCATTGCAACATAATAAAAATCTGATAATCTAACTGTTAATCTTTGCTTTTTTATAAAGTGCGGTCATTTTATCAATTCTTTCAATTATACTTTTGCGAAGCTCTGCGGGCGCTACAACTTCGATATCATTGCCGAATTGCATAAGCCATGATATCAACCCTTCGCTAATATTGGCTTTTGTATTAAAGCTGAAAGTGCCGTCCTCGTTCGGTCTTAAATAAAGCTTATCGCCAAAGCGATCTATAACCTGCTCCAATCGAAACATATTGCATTTAAGCTCGATTGTTTTTAACTCGCCGCCAAACATATTAAAGGTTTTTCTTGCGTAATCGGCAACATCAAAAAATGCCTTATAATCACTTACTTCACTGAAATGTCGTGATTTGCTGTCGCTTATCTGTACGCTCTTCATTCTGTCAAGTCTTAAATGAATAAGGTTATCATATTTTTCATTATTACCTATAAGGTAATACAAATTATTCTCCCAAAGCAGCGAATACGGACTTACCGTAAGCTGTTTGTAACTTTCGCTAATGCGATTGTTCTCTCCGAGAGATCTTTTTATGTAGCTGAAAGTAATCTTCCTGTTCTTGTTGATTGCCTCATTTATTGTGTCGATTGTATACAATATTTCTTCATTGCTGCACTTGTTGCGGTTTTCAATAAAGATGTGTTTATCAAGCTCTTCCGCCTGCCATTTGCTGACAAGGGATTCAAGCTTTGTAACAAGATGCTTGGTTTTTCGCGGAGTTATAAAGTTTGCCGCTTCAACTGCGTCAATCAGCAACGATATTTCCGGCAGGTCAAATCTTCTCTCTCCGATAAAATAGCCGAAGCAAGGTACCCTTGTTTTAATGATATCAACGCCATAGTCCTCTAAGTTTGCAATATCGGTATAAATACTTTTTCTTTCTGCTTCAATATTAAACTGTGACCTGAGCTTTTCGCAAATTCCCACGGCATCAAGCGGATGATTTTCATCAGTGTATTCATTAAGAATATCAAGTACGCAAAGCAGCTTTAGTTTTTGCTTTGGATTGCCTGCCATATATCGTTATCCCCTTTCAAGTTGCGTTGTGAACTCTTTTAACTCATCAATAGTGTAGCTGTATTCCAATACCTTTAAAAGACTGTTTTTAGATAAATTTTGCGGCAGATTTAAAAAAGAAAGCAATCTCCCCCTTTTTTTGCTGCTGTCTGCGCCGCCTGTGAATCCCAGCTTAAATAAATCTGTGTTAGTGATTCTCTGTTCCGGTGAAATTTCACTTTTAAACTCTTTAATTCCGCTGTTTTTTACAGCATTGATTATTATTTCAGGATTAATTCCCTCAACACCGAGCAATCCCTCTGCTGAAACGTGCTGTTTGCGCTTTTCTTTTCCGGCGATCGGCGGAATGTATGCATTATACACTTTCCCGTTTTTTACAATCGAGCGTATGTGATTTCTTATAAGCATACCGGCTTTGTCACTGTCGGTAAAGATAATAATTCCGCGTGTTTCCGCAAGCGAGCAAATAAGCTTTGCTTTCTCTTTATCCTTAAAAATGCCGAAACCGTTAAGCTCTATTATAAGTGCATCAAAAATCGAAGAAAGCTTTATTTTGTCGTATCTGCCCTCAACAAGTATTGCCTGCGATATTCTTATCAACCTTTAGTCACCTCAGCAAAGTTTAAATCAGCGACTGTTTATCACAACAAGCTCGGCTATAAGCGTCCTTAAAACATCGCCTTTAGGCAAGCGAGAGCCGCCTTTTAGGTTATATTCCGCCTCACTCAGTAGTTTTAAACACTCCGCAATTGCCGCCGGCTCAATTTTTGCTGCATAGCCAGCTGCATTTTTCAGCATAAATGCTCTTGCGCCATATCCGAAATCAGCGGAAACCTTATCGTTTGAAACGCCGCATGAACGTGCTGTTTGCACACGATAAATATCGATATAGTTTTTTGTAAGCTCACGCAGAATATCAAGTTCTTTTGTGTGCTGAAACAGAAGGCTGTTTAAAATATCCAACGACCGTGTAATGTTTTTTGAAAGTACCGCCTTTGCCATATCAAAAATAACTGCCGAAAAGGATTTAGTGCATATTTTGTCAATATCTTCTTTTTTAATTTCTCCCTCACCTTTATAAGAACAAACCTTTTCAATTTCGCACAGTAAAGTTGTCAGGTCATCCGAGCAACGTTCAATCATATATCTTGCTGTGCCCGACTCAAGCACACAGCCGCGTCGCGCAGCGCCTGCGGTGATGGTTCTTGCCGTTTCACCGGGGGTTAAGTGATTAATTTCAGATACCGTTCCCCCTCCCTTTTCAAGAGCCGTGACAACGGTTTGGTAATTTTTTGATTGTGAACGCATTTTAAATTTATTGCTGAAAGACAACTCAATTCCTGTATATTTAAAAATGATAACCGCAACGTCGGAAGGATTTTCAAGAAGTTCTAAAAGACTTTTCAGCTGTGATGCGTTTATTTTCGAAAGGTCGAAATCAGAAAGAACAATGCATTTTTTCGCGCTCATCATCGGCACTTGGTAAGCAATGCTTGCTATTTCGTCAACATTAAAATCCGAATCGATTATTTTAAGATTTATTTCCTCAAGTGCAGTAACCGATGACTTTATAATTAAATCGGTATAATGGTTAATTAAATACTGCTCGTTGCCGTACAGGAAATAAGCAGGTGCAATATCCCCTGCTTTAATTTTCCTTTTAAGCTCTGCTGTGTCGGTTG
>USAR01000157.1 GCA_900552605.1 uncultured Oscillospiraceae bacterium
GCTGAGATTTGTCTCGGATTTTAACCTGCCCTGCTGCATACAAAGGCTTTGCCTTTGCTTTTGTTGTATAATTGAGTTTTGTCTGTTCAATAATAACCTTGAAGGAAAGAAGGGTTGACATTGAACGAAAGGCAAAGCTTAACCGCAGAAAGCAAAAAAGCGGGAAAGTGCGTACATGGTGATGAGCCTAATTGCGACGAACCGCACAAGGAAAAGACGGAAAACTGTGATATACCCGGCGGCGAGCAGCTTGAGCTTATTGAAAAGATGGGCTCGGTTACCACAACAAAGGGCAAACACGTTATACATTGTTTAACTATAATCGGACAGATTGAGGGGCACTATATTTTGCCTTCTCAAAACAAAACAACAAAATATGAGCATGTTATTCCTCAGCTTGTTGCAATTGAAGAGGATAGGGAAATAGAGGGCCTTATAATAATTTTAAATACTGTCGGCGGCGACGTTGAAGCAGGGCTTGCCATTGCAGAGCTTATTGCAGGAATGAAAAAACCGACTGTATCGCTTGTACTTGGCGGAGGTCACTCGATAGGAGTTCCGCTTGCGGTTTCAGCAAAACGTTCTTTTATAGCGCCGAGTGCCACAATGACACTGCACCCCGTGCGCACATCGGGTCTTGTGCTCGGTGTACCGCAAATGCTTAGTTATTTCGACAAAATGCAGGATAGAATAATCCGATTTGTTACAGATAATTCCGATATAACTCCTGAACGTTTCAAAGAGCTTATGTTGAACGTGGGCGAGCTGGTAACGGATATGGGAACTGTTCTTGAGGGAGAAACAGCCGTTAAAGAGGGACTTATTGATGAGCTTGGAGGACTGCGTGAGGCGCTTGATTGTCTTTATCACCTTATAGAAGAAGGTGAAAGCAGATGATTTTGCACACTGTTGGAGACCCTGAGATGATTTTTCCGCCGAAATACAGCGATGTTAAATTTTATAAACTCAGAAACGGCTATGCCGAATGCGAGCTGTGCGAGGGTAAAATGATAGTGCGCAGAGTGTGTTCAACAAACCTTGCGGATTATCTTAATAAAAAGTATTATCCCGGCGCTCGTATTCAGTAACGTTGCAGCGACTATAAAGCGTTACTTTTATTATGGCGGTTTTTTTATGAATTCCGCCGTGATACATAAATTTTTAATTAAAAACTAAACCGCAGCATAAGCTTTTCAGCTGCGGCGGACGAGGTGTTTACATAAAATGGCAGCAGCCAAAAAGACAAAGAAATCAACAGCAAAGAAAGGCGCAAAAAAGCGTCCGTCAAGCGCAACCGCAACACAAATTGAAAGTATTAAAGAGCAGCAGCCGCAAGGCGGAAAAAGGCAGGTAAGGGCAATTCTTATGTTTGCTGTTGCCGTGCTTTTGATGTGCATTGCCGTAATCAAAAGCGGCGACAATAACGTGTGGAGCTTTTTGCACAACAGCCTTTTCGGGATTTTCGGAATTTGCGCATATATTATGCCCGTGTGTCTCGGCGTTATTGCTGTTATGAGCGCGATGGAAAGGTTTTCCGATAAATTCACCGTCCGTGCTGTCGAAGCGGGCTTGCTCATTTGGTTTATTTGCGCCGCTATGGATATTTTTTCAGGCGTCGGAGCAGATGTTACTTTTCAAGAGCACATTAAGCTTGCATTTAAGTATGAGGAAACCTTCGGCGGTGTTTTTGGGGTTTTGCTCGGCTTCCCTATGTCGCTGGGACTCGGTGCAACGGGCGCAAAAATCACCGTGATAATCCTTATTATTGTAACGCTTATGTTTGTAACGGGAACAACACTTGCCGCAGCTTACGGTATGCTTTCAAAACCTATAAAAACGGCAGGGCAGGCAATTGAAAACCATATGGAACAGCGCGACGCGCGCAGAAAAATTGAGCCGATGCGAGAAATTGATGTTCCGATTGCAGGGGAGGACAGGCTCGACGGCAAAACCGTGGAAGAAGTTACGGAAGAGCCGCTGAATGTTGCCGAAAAACGCCGCAAGGTTATTTCAACTTACCGAGGTGTGGAATATAAACCTTCGGAAAATGAAGAAAAACCTGCTGTCGACGAGTCGACAACCGATTCCGAACAACCGCAAACGGCTGTTAATACTCCCGAGCCGAAGGAGGACATAATTGCCGCGGAGCAGGTAAAGCTTTCGGAAGCGGATAAACCGGAGCATGAAACCGACGCATCGGAGCAAAGTACAGCTGCAAAACCAAGTATTCCGACAGGACCTGCTTTAAGTGAAATACCCGAGGACGACGAAGCATATCGTTTTCCGCCGCTGTCACTTTTAAGTATGCCGACTTCGGGCGGAGCTGCTTCAACGGACTACGAGGCAACGGGAGAACAGCTTGTTAACATACTGCGTAGCTTCGGCGTTGAAACAAAGATTATAAATATAAGCGTCGGTCCTTCTGTTACAAGGTATGAGCTGCAACCGGCAGCCGGTGTAAAGATCAGCAAAATCACAGGACTTTCAGACGATATCGCAATGAATCTTGCTTCCGCCGGCGTAAGAATCGAAGCACCGATTCCAAATAAACCCGCGGTGGGTATTGAGGTGCCGAATAAAAACTCGCGCGTGGTTACAGTGAGAGAGATTATAGATTCAAAGGCATTTACTTCTTCAAAATCTAAGCTTACGGTTGCGATGGGACGCGATATCGCAGGCACTCCGATTGTAACGGATATCGCAAGGATGCCGCACGGACTCATTGCCGGTGCAACTGGCTCAGGTAAATCGGTCTGCATAAACTCCATTATCGTAAGCCTTCTTTACAATGCAACACCGGATGAGGTTAAGCTTTTGATGATTGACCCTAAAGTTGTTGAGCTTGGTGTTTACAACGGTATTCCGCACTTGCTTGTGCCGGTTGTCACCGACCCGAGAAAAGCGTCGGGAGCGCTCGGCTGGGCTGTCACGGAAATGGAAAAGCGGTATCAACTGTTTGCCGAAAACGATGTGCGTAATCTTGAGGGTTATAATCGTCTTGCGGCAAAGGACGAAAGTATGATTAAAATGCCGCATATTGTTATCATTATTGACGAGCTTGCCGACCTTATGATGACGGCACCGCACGAGGTGGAAGATTCTATCTGCCGCATTGCGCAAAAGGCGCGTGCCGCCGGTATGCATCTGCTTATTGCAACGCAGCGCCCGTCGGTTGATGTTATCACAGGTATTATTAAAGCCAATATACCCTCAAGAATCGCGTTTGCGGTTTCGTCTTCCGTAGACAGCCGCACAATTCTTGATACAGGCGGCGCAGAAAGACTGCTTGGCCGCGGCGATATGCTTTTCAGTCCCGTCGGCGCAATTAAGCCTCGCAGAATACAGGGCTGCTTTGTAAGCGATGAAGAGGTTGAATCGGTTGTTGAGTTCATTAAGGGTGTGCGTACCGATGAATATGACGACGATATAATGCAGGAGATTGAACGTCAAGCACAGGCGACAGCCAACAAAAACAGCAAATCTTCGAAATCCGATGACGCTTCCGACGGCGATGCCGACCCGATGCTCGGCGCTGCAATCGAGTGTGTGGTGGAAAACGGACAGGCTTCAACCTCACTTTTGCAAAGGCGACTGAAGCTCGGCTATGCAAGAGCCGCAAGAATTATGGACGAAATGGCAGAGCGTGGGATTGTAGGACCTTATGAAGGCTCTAAACCCCGTGCGGTGCTTATAACCAAGGCGCAGCTTCTTGAAATGCAAGCGCGCAACGACAACATGGAATAACCGATTTATGTTTTTACCTATTTCAAAAAAGGATATGCAACAGCGTGGCTGGGAACAATGTGATTTTATATTTATCACCGGAGACGCTTATGTCGATCACCCCACATTCGGCACTGCAATAATTTCAAGAGTGCTTGAAAGCGCCGGCTATAATGTTGGCATTATTGCACAACCTAATTGGCGCACCGATGAGGACTTCAAGCGGCTTGGTACGCCGAAATACGGCTTTTTGGTTAATGCCGGCAATATAGACTCTATGGTTGCACATTACACCGTGGCTAAACGTCCTCGCTCTGCAGATGCATATTCTCCCGGCAATAAAACGGGATTAAGACCTGATCGTGCAGTTACGGTATATTGCCGTGCACTGCGCAAGATCTTCGGAAATATTCCGATAGTCATCGGCGGACTTGAAGCGTCGCTCAGGCGTTTTGCCCACTATGATTATTGGGCGGACAGAGTTATGCCGTCAGTGCTTATCGACAGCGGTGCCGATCTGCTGTCGTTTGGTATGGGCGAGAAAAGTATGAAGCAGATTGCCGATATTTTAAGCAGCGGCAATTCACTTGAAGAGCTAAAAAGCCTTCGCGGTGTTTGCTATGTTACAGATAATGTTGAATTTTTAAACGGCATCAGCGTGCCGTCATTTGAAGCGTGCTCGACGTCGAAAGAAAAGTATGCCGACGCGTGCCGTATTGAATACGATGAACAGGATGCTGTGCGCGGAAAACGGCT
>USAR01000158.1 GCA_900552605.1 uncultured Oscillospiraceae bacterium
AAAACAAGAAAAAACAGCTGCTTTTGCCGAAGCGCGCGTTTAAAGACGGTGAAATTGAAAACGCTGTGCGGCTTTTAAGCGGAAAGGAAGGTATCACCGATGAGTGATGAAATAAAAAACGAGGGAACACCCGAAACCCTGGAGCACGAGGAAAACGGCGGCCATATTACCAAGGTTGAAATCGCATCGGAAATGAAAAAGCGATTTTTGGAATACGGTATGTCGGTTATCGTTTCCCGTGCGCTGCCCGATGTGCGCGACGGCTTAAAGCCGGTGCATCGCCGTATTCTCTACACTATGTATGAAAACGGACTTACGCCGGACGAGCCTTACAGAAAGTGCGCGGACACAGTAGGTGCCGTGCTCGGTAGATATCATCCGCACGGTGACTCCAGCGTTTATGACGCAATGGTTCGTATGGCGCAGGATTTCTCGCTTAGATATATGCTTATTGACGGTCACGGAAACTTCGGCTCGATAGACGGCTACGGCGCCGCGGCTTACAGGTACACCGAGGCAAGAATGAGCAAGCTTTCACTTCATATGCTCGACGATATCGACAAGGAAACCGTTAATTTTGTTTCAAACTACGATGACCGTCTTAAAGAGCCTGAGGTATTGCCTGCACGTTTTCCGCAGCTGCTTGTTAACGGAGCAGAGGGAATCGCAGTAGGTATGGCGACCAGTATTCCTACGCATAATCTCGGCGAGGTTATCGACGGTATGTGCTGCCTTATCGATAATCCCGACGTCACTACCGAGGAGCTTTGCGAGCACATTAAGGGCCCCGACTTTCCTACGGGCGGCATTATAATGGGTCACTCCGGAATCCGCGCGGCATATGCCACGGGCAGAGGCAGAATAGTGCTTCGCGCAAAGACCGAGATTGAGGAAATGAAGGGCGGCAGACACAAGATAATCGTAACCGAAATTCCTTATATGGTAAACAAGCTAAATCTTGTTAAAACCATCAACGACCTTATTGACGAAAAACGTGTTGACGGTCTTGAGGACATTGTTGACCTTTCCGGCAGGGACGGTATCCGTGTGGAGATAATTGTTAAGCGTGACGCAAGTCCCGAGGTTGTGCTCAACCATCTTTTCTCTTTCACACAGCTGCAAATTACATACGGCGTTATTCTTCTTGCCCTTGTTGACGGCAGACCAAAAATATTAACGCTTAAGGAAATTCTTGAAAACTACATTGACTATCAGTGCGAGATAATTACCAGACGCACTGCATTTGACCTCAGAAAAGCCAGAGAGCGTGCACATATCTTAGAGGGTTACAAAACAGCGCTCGATTATATCGACGAGGTTATTAAAATAATCCGTGCTTCAAAAACAGTTGATGAGGCAAAGACTGCGCTCGGCAAACGCTTCGGTCTTGACGATATTCAGACCACGGCAATCGTTAAAATGCCGCTTGGAAGACTCAGCGGAATGGAGCGACAGAAGATTGAGGAAGAGCTTGCCGAAAAGCACGCAAAAATCGCAGAGCTTGAGGGTATACTCGCAGACCATGCAAAGGTGCTTGACATCGTTAAAACAGAGGCGCTAAATCTTCGTGATAAATTCTCCGACGACCGCCGCACAAAAATCACAGCGGTTTCAGGCGATGTTGATATCGAGGATCTTATACCCGTTGAGGATTGCATTTTGACAAAGACCTCAAAGGGATACATCAAACGTCTTCCTTGCGACGAATATTCCGCACAAAACCGCGGCGGCAAGGGAATTATAGGAATGACCACGCGCGACGACGACAATGTTGAAAGTATGTTTGTCTGCTCTTCACACGATGTTGTTATGCTTTTCAGCAACCTCGGCAGAGTGTATAGGCTAAAAGCTTACGAAATTCCCGAGGGCTCAAGAACCTCAAGAGGACTTAATATAGTTAATATCCTTCCGCTTATGCAGGGTGAAAAAATAACGGTAATGCTTCCCGTTCCGCCGTTTGAGAGCGAAAACTACGTTAATATGGTAACAAAGAAGGGAATTATAAAGCGCACACTTATTTCGCTTTATAAACACATTCGCAAAACCGGCGTTATTGCAATAAATCTCGACGACGATGACGAGCTTGCTTTTGTTACCGTAACCGGCGGCGAGGACCAGCTGCTTGTTGCAACCAAAAAGGGTATGGCAATAAGATTTAACGAGCAGGGCGTGCGTCCGCTCGGCAGAACCGCGCGCGGCGTAAGGGTCATTCGTATGAAGAACGGCGACGAGGTCGTGGGAATGGTTAAGGTTGACAACAGCCGTCAGCTGCTTACCATAACAGAAACCGGCTTTGGCAGATGCTCTTCGTTTGACGATTACAGAATACAGTCCCGCGGCGGCAAGGGCTTGACCAACTACCGCACCGCAAAATTCGGCGATGTTGCCGGAATACTTGCGGTTGACGGAGAAATGGATGTTATTATGATGGCGTCCGACGGTATAATCATACGTGTTGCGGCAGAGGATATAAGCAGCTTTGCTCGTCCGGCAAAGGGTGTGCGCGTTATGAAGTTTAAGAGCGACGACGCATATGTTTTGCAAATAGCCTCTGTTATGCACGACGACGATGAGGAGTTTGAAACACCAGACGCACCCGACGCCGAAAGCGCCGAGGCGGTGGACGATGAGCCTGAAACCGACGACAACGACGTTGATATCGAGGACTCACAGCAAGAGGAAAGCGAAGCTTCCGAAAACAAAGAAGCCGAGCAGACCGAGGAGTAACAAAAATTTTAAAGAAGCGGCAGTAAAATAAGAGCACCGAAAGCGGTCTCTTGCGAACATGACGGTGTGCCACAGCGCACTGCCGTGGCTAAACTGCCGCTTTTGAAATTAAAAAAAACAGGAGAAAACCTTTTATGAACTATTTCAGCGAACGGGACAAGAGGGTTGCGGAAAAAAGGCGGATAAGGAAAACGGCAAACGGTATAGGCGCGGCTTTTTTACTCGGCACTGCCGTTTCAACAGTGCTGCAGATAATGCTGCTGATTTTGGGATACGGCGAATTTTTAAAAAGCAACGTAGGTATGTGGATTTTCCAAATACTGCTGTCTACGATTATGTTCACGGTATCGTTTATCGTTTTCACACCTGTTATGAACACTCGCGTCAGCGTTTGCTGCAGCTATAAAAAGCCGGAAAACGGAACGGCGCTGCCCGTTATTCTTTGCGGACTCGGTGTTTGTATGCTTTCAAACATTTTAGGCGGAATGGCAAGCTCGTTTTTCGAGATGTTCGGCATAACCGATTCTGTCGATACGCTTTCTTCAACACTCACAAACAATTGGTACAGCTATGCGATATCATTTTTGGGCGGCGCGGCATTGCCGGCACTTGTCGAGGAATTTGCTTTAAGAGGTATTGTGCTCGGTGCTCTTAAAAAATTCGGCAATACTTTTGCAATAATTATGTCGTCTGCAATGTTCGGAATAATGCACGGCACAGTTTCGCAAATTCCTTTTGCTTTTGTAATGGGTCTTTATCTTGGTTTTGCAACTGTAAGAACAGGGTCGATCTGGACATCCGTCGCAATTCATTTCCTTAATAATCTTTTTGCTTTTTTTCTCGATATTTTCTCGCAGCAGTTATCATCGCGCGTGTCTCTTGTGCTCAACGGTCTGTACTTTATGCTTATGATGACTTTGGGCTTTGTGGGGATAATTGCGGCAAAGGGAGCAAATATATTTAGCCTTAACGAAATCGAGCAATCTGAAAACACAGAAACGCTGAAGCTGTCACAAAAGGTAGGAGCATTCTTTTCATCACCTGTGATTATTGTCTATCTTGTAATAATTTTTCTTGAGATAGCTCTTATGCAGGCGGTAAAATAAAATGAAGAGTGCGGATTATATGCTTCTTGCAATAAATGAAGCTAAAAAAGCGGCGTCCTTCGGCGAAGTGCCCGTTGGTGCGGTAATTGTTAAAAACGGCGAGGTCTTGGCAACGGGCTGCAACCAAAGAGAAGATAAATGTGATCCGTTTTCTCACGCCGAGGTCGAGGTTATAAAGGCGGCGGCAAAAATAACGGGCGATTGGAGACTTACAGACTGCGACCTCTATGTAACGCTAGAGCCGTGCCCGATGTGTGCCGGAGCAATAATTAACGCGAGAATAAACAGGGTGTTTTTCGGCGCGTATGACAGCCGCGCCGGGTCATTCGGCTCACGGTGCGACCTGACACAGTTCGGCTATGATTCACTGCCCGAAATTCACGGCGGTATTTTGCAAAAGGAATGCGAGGAGCTGCTGGCGGAGTTTTTTAAATATAAGAGGTAATATTTTTAAAAGCTTCGACAACAAGATAAAAAAACAGCGGTTCGGTTTTTGTTAAATCGTGCCGTTTTTCTTTATATATTTACATATAATGTATATACAAAAAATTGCTGTGTTTTAAGGAGGGCATTAA
>USAR01000159.1 GCA_900552605.1 uncultured Oscillospiraceae bacterium
TGTATTACAGCGTCTGTGAAGGTCGGGCTTTTCATGTCTTAATTAAAAATTGCAACACCGAGCCATCGCCGAAAACCACTGCAAACCGGCCACGTCTGCGGCGAGTCGCTTAGCGCGCAGCGCCAACCGTTTTTCTCAAATTTTAAGCATTTATTTTAATCGCTGCTTAAAGCAAAACTTTTGGCTGCAAGCGATTTATTTAGCAAAAAAACGGTTGAAAGAGTCGCCATATGGCGGCTCTTTCCTCGCCTTCGGCGAGGTGCGCTGCGCGCTAAGCGACTCTCCGCAGACGGGACAGGTTCCAAAAAGTTTTCGGCAACGTGCAAATAAAAAACTAACTATAAAACCGGCAAAAGCATACAGCCGAGCTTGCTAAAGAGAAGTTCAAATCTCACACTGTGTTTTAGAAAAATCCGAACTCTTGAAGTTCGGCAATTTATTGTTTCCGAAAAAGACAGGGCGCAGCTGTTTCAACGGCTGCGCCCTGTCTTTGACCGGCGAGAGTCGAGCCGGTTAAAGGAGAAAGATATGAAAAATCATCAGTTAAAAAGCAATAATATTCGTTCAGTTGCTTGAGCCTATTGTAAGCGTTACGGTTTGCGTTTTGCCAGAGCGATAATAGGTAACGGATACCTTGTCTTTCGGATAATACTCCGAAAGCGCCGATTCATACTGTGTATACTCGCTTATCTCGGTATCGCCGAATTTTGTTATAATATCGCCTCGCTGTATGCCGGCTTCCGCTGCCGGACTTCCGTTATCAACGCCTGCAACAACAGCACCGACGGGGTAGCCGTAATATTTAAGCACATCGGATGTATAGTTTGAGCTTATGGAAATGCCCGTGTAAGCCTCTCCCTCACCCTCGTGAGCGATAAGGTTATCGCAAATTTTCACAACCGTATTAACGGGAATTGCAAAGCCCATTCCCTCGTAGCTCTCGTCAACAAGCTTTGACGAGCTGATGCCTATAAGCTTTCCTTCGGTGTTTACAAGCGCACCGCCCGAGTTGCCGGGGTTAATCGCGGCGTCTGTTTGAATAAGCTTCATTGTGCCGCTTGTGGTTGATATCTGGCGGTTGATACCGCTTATAATGCCGAATGTGGTTGAGCCCATAAACTCAAGACCGCCGGGGCTGCCGATTGCAACAACGTACTGACCGACCTTCAGCTTATCGCTGTCGGCAATCTCAATTGCGTCAAGTCCTGTTTTATCTATTTTAAGAACCGCAAGGTCGCAGGAGATGTTGTAATTTATAACCGACGCTTTGTAGCTTTTTGTTGTGTCGTTATTAAGGAAAACGCTTATGGTCGAATTCTTAACTGTAAGCGCTTTTTCAATAACGTGATAGTTGGTAATTATATATCCGTCAGATTTATATATAACACCCGACCCTGAACCCGTTGATGTTGACTGACCGCTGAAAAAGCTTTGCACGGCATATGTTGTCTGAACACCGACAACGCTTGAGCCTGCCTTATTTGCGGCGGTTTCTGCAAGCTCCTCAATAGAGCCGTTTATTGAAACAACCTTTTCCGTTGTTTTTTGTGTCGATTCGGAAGAGGTCTGCTGTGTTGAGTTTCCTTTATCAACCGTGACATTTGTTAGCACCCAGAAACAACCGGATGTTAGAATAGCCGCTATAAGCGCAACTGCTATAAGCGAGCCGATACCAAAGCTGTACTGCTTTTTTTGGCGGGGCTCCTTGGGCTTTTTAGGCGGCTTTTGCGGTGTTACAAACGGCGATGTATACGGTGTGCCGTATTGGCCGTTTCCATATTGGCCGTTTCCGTACTGCCCGGTGCCGTATTGCGAGCCGCTGTAATACGGCGGTGTTTGATACTCGCCGTAATTGCCGCTGTTGTTTGCACCTGCGCTTGCGGATGCGCTCTGTTCACCGTAATTGCCCGACGGGAAAAACGAGCCGGATTTCGGCTTTTGACCGCTTTCTCCGCTTTGTTGTGCTTCAACCTGCGTATCGGCATTTTCGGAGTTGCTTTCCGTGTGTTGTGCTGTCGGCTCCTCGTAATATCCGCTGTTCGGAGTCACCGTGTATCCGTCGCCCTTTTGCGGCTGCTCCGATGAATCGAAGCCTGTAAAGCCGGATGAGTTATTTTCATTTTTCTGCTCTGATTCGTTAGTGTTTTTGTTGAATTCATTCATAGCTTTTGATTCCTTTCTTCAGACCGACAAGAATTAAATTCTTCACAAGATTTAATTCTTGTCACGCCTATGAATTAGGTGCTTTAATCACCTTCGATATTTATATATTAACTCTATTTTGTGATGTTCTGTGCAAAAAAATGTGAACTTCCTGTTAATAATTCAGGGTTGTTGCAGCAACGTTGCATAGCTTACAAAGGGTATATTAGAGGTGATTATTATGTAACGACATTAAAGCCGCCCATTGACAGTTTATTATTTTGAAAGGGTGAAACCGATGAGAACAATTGAAATTACCGTTTCGCAAAATGAAACCGCTCCCAATCAGATATCGGTTGGATATAACGGCGAGCACAAGGCAACCGACCTTTTGTTTAAGCTCAGCGACGCGATTGCCGCGGGAATTGATTATTTTCGTGTTGTTATGACACAAAATCGCAGCAAAAAGCTATATGCCGCAACCGACAAAACCGTGAGCTATTCTCTGCCGCAATGCGTGCTTGAAAACCCGATGCTGCTCATTCAGCTTGAGGGATACAAGTTCCAATCAGATGAGCCGACGCTTGTTTTTAAATCCGGTGTTATAACAGCAAAGGTTGAACGCTCGCTTGGCTATGACCCCGAGCTGCCCGATGCGCTTATTTCCGCCGTTGATGAAACCGAAGCGGAGCTTGAGCAGCTTTTAACAAAATGCAGCACTTTAAAAGAAGAGCTGACTCCGATAGAAACAGCCATTGCCTCAAAGCTTGACAACACAAGAAAAATTGCAGGAATCGACCTTGTTGACGACATTACCGCGGCAGAGCTTTCCGCTGCTTTATCACTCGGCAATAAGGCAGACAAAGCCACAACGCTTGGGGGCTACGGCATAGCCGACGCCTACACAAAGGAAGCTGCCGACTCTGCTTTTGTTAAAACGACGTCGAAAATAGGCGGCGTTACCGTTGGCAGCGGTATTGAGGCTGACAGGCTTAAAAAAGCGCTCGGCATAGGCTATTTTAACTTAGGGCTGTTTGAAACACACAGTGAACAGCTGGTAGGAGGACTCGGCAGCGGATACGTTACCGCAGAGCTTGATTTTTCGATTGTTAAAAATAAGCATTATTATGCGCGTATCGACAATGCCGCAGAAAACGATACAACATACTTTATCCCCTATTGTGATTACTACGATGAAAGCGGCAACTATTCTCCTATTATTGCAGGTACTCCGAAAATGGTCTACAATGCCGATGATCACTGCCTTGAGTGTGAATTTACAGCCGCAAATACAATTGACTCTGGCTTAATGCTCGGCGTTTATTCAAGCAGCAATGAAATTCCAACAGGAAAAATCCTGTTTTATGAGGTAATTGAGGATGCCGTTAGTGAGAGGCTCTCTCACAAAATCGAAGGACTGGGGATTGCGGACGAATATGTCACTGATAAAATCTCACAAGGAAAGCTCAGGGAATTGCTCGGCATTAACGATATTTGTAACTATGATAAATCGATCTATGATGCCAAACACAATGTAACGCACGGAGATAATAATGTATACGGTTTTATAAGCGGATATGTTTTTAATACTCCTGCAATAAGCTTTGAAAAAGGCAAGAGGTATCATTTATCGCTGAAAAATACCGGCAACCTTAAATCTATTGATGCAACAACAATTTTTATCTATCCGCCGGATGCGGCATCAACAGGCACAGGTGGTGTTGTACTAGGTAAATATGCAAGGTTTGATTCAAGTATTGACGGATATTCGCTGGATTTTACAGCAGCAAATGACGTAAGCGGAAAAGAACTGCAAATAGGCATAGTTTGTTCAGAAGACAAGGCGACAAACAAAAGCTGGCAGGTTGAAATTAAAACCAGCCAAAATACCTATGCGGAAATTACCGCCGAAAAAGCACTTGCCAACGCAAAAGCATATGTCGATGAAAAGCTGGGGGTGATTGAGAATGGCGCTTACTGATAAGCTTACCGCAATTGCAAATGCTGTGCGCGCAAAGCTCGGAACTGAGCAGACATACACTTTAAGCGAGCTTTCCGAAAACATTGATACGGTTTACCAAAAAGGAAAGCAAGACAGCAATTCGGATTTTTGGGACGATGTGTTTACCCCAAATGGTACACCAAGAACAAAATACGATTATCTGTTTGCCAACGGCTTTTGGAATGATGCTCTGTGGGAAACTATACCCAAAAGCTACACTATGAAGCCTGTAAGCTACGCGACAAAAGGT
>USAR01000160.1 GCA_900552605.1 uncultured Oscillospiraceae bacterium
CAACTTTCATTGTATCACCTCACGACAGTATATTATGAGAAGCCGAAGCAATATCGCAAACATCGGCAGCAAAATATTCCGGCTTTTCGCTTTTTTGCAAAAAAGCAAGGTATTCAATGTTACCTTCGGGACCTTTTATAGGTGAAAAATCAAGTCCCAAAACGGAAAAACCGTTTTCTGTCATAAAAGAAGTAACCGTTTTCAAAACTTCCTTATGAACCTCGATATCTCTTACAACGCCTTTTTTACCGACCTTTTCCTTGCCGGCTTCAAACTGCGGCTTTATAAGACAAACTGCAAATGCTTTTTGCTTTAAAAGCGGATATAGTGCGGGAAGTATTTTTTTAAGCGATATAAACGAAACGTCAACAGAAGCGAAATCAAGCTCATCGGGTATTGTTTCTTTTGTGGCATACCTGAAATTGGTTCGCTCAAGGTTAACCACTCTTTCGTCATTTCTGAGTTTCCACGCAAGCTGACCGTAGCCGACATCGACGGAATAAACTTTCTTTGCTCCGTTTTGCAGCATACAGTCGGTAAAGCCGCCTGTTGATGCGCCGATATCTCCACAAATGCAATCTTTAAGCGAGATGTCAAAAACATTCATAGCCTTTTCAAGCTTCAGACCGCCGCGACTGACATACTTAAGCGGATTTTCGCGAACTTCGATAACATCGTCGGGTTTAATTGCCGCTCCGGATTTATCTGCTTTTTGATTGTTAACGTAAACAACGCCTGCCATTATAAGCGCTTGCGCCTTTTCACGGCTTTCGGCATATCCCTGCTCAAAAATTGCAACATCAAGTCTTTTCTTCACAGTCATCATTTCCTCCAAGCACGGTTTCCGAAATGCCGTTTTTATCAAGCTTATATTTTTCACGCTGACGGCTCTGCGTTGCTTGTTTCACAAATTCATCCGGGACAGCAACGGCTTTATATATTCCGCGATAACCCTTTTGCAAAAGCTTCAGTGCTAATTGCTCGCCTATACCTCCGCGTCGTACATTTTCTTCAAAAACAAAAATTCTTTTATAAGAAAGCAGTTTATCTATCATATCGTCGAAACAGGAATTGACCTCATTCAGTTTGCAATAGTCCACCTTTTGATTTAGTCCTTGAACTGCAAAACCAAACGTGACGCCGTAAGATACAACAATATTATCGCAGCCGTTTTTATAAATACAGTATGGCTGCTCATCAGTGATACTCTGCATTTCTTCGGGCAGCGGAGCCTCTGCGCCTCTTGGATATCTAATTGCCCAAATACCTTTTTTTCTATCAGACGCTCGCCTTAACAGCAATTTAAGCTCTGCAAATGTTGTAGGTGCAAAGATTCTGACATTCGGTATTTGTGAAAGCAAAGATACATCAAAAACACCCTGATGGGTTTCACCGTCATTGCCTGTCAGCCCTGCACGGTCTATACAAAGCGTTATCGGCAGCTCTGCAATTGCCGCGTCGTGAACCACCTGGTCAAATCCACGCTGCAAAAATGAGGAATAAACAGCAAAAAAAGGCTTGAAACCACGTGCTGCAAGTCCGCAGCAAAATGTAACGGCGTGCTGTTCCGCAATGCCGACATCAAAAAACCTTGACGGAAATTTTGCTGCAAAACCCAAAAGTCCCGTTCCCTCGGTCATTGCTGCCGTCACTGCACAAACCCTGTCGTCGTTTCTTGCTATTTCACAAAGGCTTTCGCCAAAGTGTGCCGAAAAGCTGCCGGAGACGCCGGCGTCAACTCCCGTTTCAACATTAAACGGTGCAACACCGTGGTAGCTTCCGGGCATTGCCTCGGCGTATTTATAGCCTCTGCCTTTAACCGTCAATGCGTGAATAACAACCGGACGCTTTGCAGCTTTAGCGATTTCCATAACTCGGCATAGCTTTTCAATGTTGTGGCCGTCGACAGGTCCTAAATAATCAAAACCCATTCCCTCAAAAAACTCATTGTGATAAATTGCGTTCTTTATCATTGCTTTTGATTCGTAAATACCTCTGCGAATAGCAGGACCTATAAGAGGAATTCTCGAAACAAACCTATCGACAACTCGTTTCATTCTGTAATACGACGGACGCGTTCTTACGTTGTTAAGGTATCTCGAAAGTGCACCGACATTGCGTGAAATCGACATCTTGTTATCATTAAGTATCAGAATAAGTCCATGGTCGTCGGCAGAGTTGTTAAGTCCCTCAAAAGCCATGCCGCCCGTAAGCGCACCGTCGCCGACAACAGCCACGGTATATGTTTTTTTGTTTAGCATTGCATTGGCTTGAGCAAAGCCGCACGCGGCAGATACAGCATTGCTGCTGTGACCCGTTACAAACGGATCGAAGATACTCTCTTCGGGACGCATAAAGCCTGATATTCCGTCCTCTCGTCTGAGTGTTGAGAATTGTTCAAATCTGCCTGTAAGAAGCTTATGTGTATAGCACTGATGACCAACGTCAAAAATTATTGTATCGTCCGGTGCGTTAAAAGTTGAATGTATTGCAACAGTCAGTTCGACAACGCCGAGGTTAGACGCCAAATGACCGCCGTTTTTTGAAACAGTGTCTATTATTTCAGAGCGAATCTCGGAACAAAGGGCATATTTTTCTTCATTATTCAGTTGTTTCAAATCATCGGGATTATTTATCTTACCCAAAAAACGGTATTGCAAAAGGATAAGCCCCTTTCAAAATTCTGCTATTTATTACGTTCTAAAAGGTCGTATGCAAGCTTTTTCAGTTCATAAGCACTTTCTCCGAATAAACATAACGATTGCACAGCTTTTTCGGTGTATTCCGCAGCAAGCTTTCGCGCGCCTTCAAGACCGTAAATTCCAACAAAGGTTGATTTATTATTCTGAGCATCGCTGCCTATCGGTTTTCCAAGCGTTTGTTCGTCGCCGACAACATCCAGAATATCATCGGTTATCTGAAAAGCCAGTCCTAATGATTCGGCATAATCCGCCGCTGCGTTAACCTTATTTTCTTCCGCACCCGATAGCAAGCAGCCAAGTGTTGCGGCAGCTTTTAAAAGACAAGAAGTCTTAAGCGAACAAAGCTTATAAAGTGTTTTTGCATCGACAGACTTTCCTTCACACGCAAGGTCAATCGCCTGTCCGCCTATCATACCGTGCATACCGGCATACTTTGCAAGTGCAAAAATGCAATCGGCTTTTCGTTCTGCAGGCAAATCGGCGCCTGCAATAGTTTCAAAAGCAAGCGTCAAAAGCCCATCACCTGCAAGGAGCGCAGTTGCCTCGCCGAATTTTATGTGACACGAGGCTCTTCCCCTTCGCATATCATCGTTGTCCATGCAGGGCAGATCGTCGTGAATAAGTGAATATGTATGCACCATCTCAACCGCTGACGCAACATCTGCAGCAGCCTTTATATCGCCGCCGCAAATCTTTGCAAACTCCATTAAAATGCAAGGACGAATACGTTTACCGCCGTTTTCTGCACTATATGCAGCGGCATTTATGACTTCATCAAACATTTCACCATGCGTTTCGAGCTTTTTATAAAGAGCGAATTCCGCTGCTGCTTTATGCTCTGCAATAATGCTAGTCCTCATTTGCGGATATTTCCTTTCTGTATTCCTCAAGACTGACAACTCTTTGCTTAGCCTCTCCAAGCTGCTTTTTGCAAAGCTCGGCAATTTTCAGCCCTTCGTCATAAAGCTCAACAGTTTTATCAAGCGGGCAGTCACCACTCTCAAGCTTTGCTACTATATCCTCAAGCCTTGCAACGGCTTTTTCAAAATTCATTTCACTCAAAATTTATATCTCCTTTATCTCAACGTTTTTAACCAAACATTCAGCGCTGCCGTCGTGAAAATCAACTTTCAGAATATCATCTTTATTAATTCCATTTGCACTTACAATAAAATTACCGTCTTTGCTTACACATGCATATCCTCGCAGCAGCACAGACATCGGGTTAAGCGCTTCGATTTTCGCAGCAGCATTTAAAAACTCGGTTTCCTTTTGTATATACAATTTAAGCGACAGCAACCACAGCTTATTAACTGCGTCACCGAATCTGTGGTTATATTTTGCGAAAACCTCACGCGGTGTCGAAAATACATTACTGTCAAGCACTCTGTCAAGTCTTTCCGCACTTTGTTCAATCTTTCTTAAAACCGCATTCTCAATTCTCGGCATTGCGCTTTCAACTACCTGCACAATCTGTCCGGCTTCCGCCGTTGCAAGCTCCGCCGCTGCAGACGGAGTGGGTGCACGCAAATCGGCTGCCAAATCACAAAGGGTTACATCGGTTTCATGACCGACTGCCGATATAATCGGAATCGGGGACTCACAAATTTTTCTGACAAGCTTTTCGTCATTAAAACAAAAAAGGTCTTCAAAAGAGCCGCCGCCCCTGCCTATTATTATTAAATCTAT
>USAR01000161.1 GCA_900552605.1 uncultured Oscillospiraceae bacterium
CCCGATGAAAAGCTGACTGCGGCAAGAAATGCGCTGCCGGGCGCTAACTGCGGCGGCTGCGGCTTTTCCGGTTGTGATGCATATGCCGAGGCTGTTGTATACGGCAAGGCAGAAACCGACCTTTGCGCTCCCGGCGGTGCAGACGCTGCAAAGGCTTTGGCAGAGGTTATGGGTATAAGCGCCGGTGAATATGTTAAAAAAACCGCTTGCGTTTTTTGTAACGGCGGCGAAAGCGGCACGACACAAAAATATGAATACCGCGGCGTTAAATCCTGTGCGGCAGAGAGCACGCTTTTCGGCGGTGCAAGGTCGTGCGGCTTCGGCTGTCTCGGTCTCGGAGATTGTGTGAAGGTATGCGCGGAAAACGGCATTTCTATTAACGATAACGGCGTTGCCGAGATAAATCAAGATAATTGCATCGGTTGCGGGAAATGCGTTAAGGCTTGCCCCACAGGTGTTATAAGACTGGCAGTTGAAACCGAAAGGCCTATATACCGTGTTAAATGCAGCAACTGCGATAAGGGTGCCGCCGCAAACAAGGCGTGTAAGGTTTCGTGCATCGGTTGCGGCGTTTGTGTAAAGCAGTGTGAATTCGGAGCAGTTAAGGTTGTTAATAACTGTGCCGTAATTGACCCCGAGCTTTGCAAAGCCTGCGGTAAATGTGCTGAAAAGTGCCCTAAAAAATGCATTGTAAAAGCGTGACAAATATAATTCTTTCTTTATTTAACAAAAGTAAAAATGAGCTTTTGCGGTAAAGAACAATAATAATGCTACTCAAAGAATAGCTCTAAAAGCCACAGCGGATAAAATGATTTTCTGCCGTGGCTTTTATATATATTTTTTAAAGCATTGAAATCGGGTTTAACTGTACAGTAGTATCAAAATCACTTAAAAAGCACCGACTGTGCCAAATGAACAGATCTTTTTTAAGGCCGGATAAAAAACAGAGCTTATTGAAAACGTCATGTTAAACAGATTGTTTAAAAATCTGTTTAACGGGCAATCAATACGCTCTGTTTTTATTAACAGTTATTTTGCCACGGCTTCAACTACTTTAAAAGCCTGTTTTTCATATAATCAAATGCACGGTTTTCAAATTCATCGTCGAGAGCCGAGAGCGACACATCCGCATATTTTCTTTCAAGTGCGGTTTTTAATATAAGGTCGCAAAGCTTTGGATTTTTAGGCAGTAAAGGACCGTGGCTGTATGAAGCAAAGACGTTTTTATATCTTGCTCCCTCGGTTCCGTCCTCTCCGTTGTTACCGTTGCCGGAAAGAACGGTTCCAAGCGGTCTGACGCTGTCCCCGAGATAGGTTTTACCCGAGTGGTTTTCAAAACCAACCACGGTCTCGCCGCCGTCGATATCGTCAAGCCGGAAGCAAAAATCGCCGACCATTCTTTTCTTTTTTCCAACGGTGTATACATCGATTGCACCGAGAAAGTCACACTGCTTACCGTCCCAGGTTTTATAATATTTACCAAGCAGCTGATAGCCGCCGCATATGGTTAAGAATACCTTTTCGTCCTCGACCGCTTTGCAAATTGCCTTACCTTTTTCTCCGGCAAGGTCCTTAAGCAAAACCTCTTGCTCAAAGTCCTGACCACCGCCGATAAAGAAAATATCGTAATCGTCGGGATTAAAGCTTTCTCCGATCGAAACCTCTGAAATTTCGGCAGAGTGACCGCGCCACTCCATACGTTTTTTCATACAAACAATGTTCCCTCTGTCACCGTACAAATTCAGGGTATCAGGGTAGAGGTGACATATTTTTAAACTGTACATTTTAAGCTTTGCACCTCATTTCCAAAATTCCTTAAAGCTGTAATCGCGGCTTAATACATCACGGATTTCAAGCATTGCGGTGTATGTCGGCATTATATAAACAGGTGTTTTCTCGGCAATAACGGTTTCAAGAAGCTGCTTGTAATCACTTAAAAGTCTTATTTTTTCAGTAGGAATGCCGGCATATTTAAAGCGCATGGCAAGCTCTGCCGCGCGAATTCCCGTTACGGTTATTCCGGAAAGCCGATCGCCCATAGTTTGAAGCTTCTCAAAATCTGCATCCCATATCCAGGAAATATCAGTGCCGTCTGCATATCTGTCGTTAAGTCCCACGACAAAATGAGCAGGTTCACTGCCGTTAAGCAAAAAGCTTAAGACCTGATTTGCACCGGCAGGGTTTTTAACAAGAATCATTCTTATATCGGTGCCGTCAATTGTGAATTTCTCCATTCTGCCGAAACCGCATTCAAAGCTTTGAAGAGAATCGACAATTACGTTTTTAGAAAAGCCCATTGCATAGCAAACGCAAGCGCAGGCAGCTGCATTATATACATTATATCCACCCGGCAGATTTATTTTAATCTCCGCCGTATCATCGCCGATATTCATTTGAACTGTCGTTGAATCGCTGTCGCTTTTTATAATTTTTTCAACGGCAACCGTCGGGTCGGGACGTTTGTAACCGCAGTTTTTGCAGCAATATTTGCCCAAGTGACCGTAGGTTATATATTCATAACTGTATTCTGTGCCGCAGTGTATGCAGTACGGCGCATCGGAAACCTCTTTAACACGATGCTTGTAAAGCGGACAGTTAAGACCGTAGAATACAACCTTGTTTGGTATTCTCTCTTTAAGCGATGTTGAAAGAGAGCAATCAGCGTTTAGGCAGACCGTGGCATTCGGAACATTGCTTATGCCGTCGTAAATTCCCGTCAGAGTGTGGGTTATTTCGCCGTAGCGGTCAAGCTGGTCACGGAAAATATTCGAAACCACAACATAGTGCACGGCGCAGTATTTGCTGACAAGTCTAAAGGCTAATTCGTCGCACTCGATAAGTGCATAATCATATTTGCATTTTCCGCTGAAATTTGAATTCACAACAAATTCTGCCGCAATTCCCGTGTCCATATTAGCGCCGGATTTGTTTGTAAAATATCTTTTTCCTGCCTCTTGCAAACTGCGCTCTATCATACGCGTTATTGTGGTTTTGCCGTTTGTACCTGTTACCAAAATAACCGTGACACCGTTTGAAAGCCTCCGCAAAATCTGCGGATACAGTTTAAGCGCAACAGTGCCGGGAACATTTGTGCCGCCCTTTCCAAGCAAACGCAGCGCTTTTCTTAAAAGCCGACAAACCGCTATTGTAAAGCTTGCTCTTATATCCAAAGCTATCCGCTCCCTTATTTTTTAAAGATTTTTTTATACAGTGCGCAAAGCTGCGGAAAAAACAGTGCACCTAAAAGTGCAAGTGCTGCAACAACAATAAGCGCAATTATCCAACCGCTCAGCGGTTTTTCACCCGTTTGAGGAATGCTCCAAATTAAATCCATTTTTATCTTTCCCTTCCTGTAATACATTCATTTTATCACACAAGCCTTTGTCCGTCAATTTGTTATTAAAAATATATATTAACTGTTGAAATTGAAGAATGGTTGTGTTAATATTGTTGTTGAAAGAAAAAAACAAAGGGGTGATAACGCTGGCAGACAATACAATTGCAACGAACCGAAAAGCTTTTCACGATTATTTCGTGGATGAAACGATTGAAGCGGGAATAGAGCTTTGCGGAACGGAAGTAAAAGCAATCAGGCTCGGCGGCGTTAACCTCAAGGATTCTTGGTGCGCTGTTGAAAACGGCGAGATGATTATTAAAGGTATGCATATATCGCCATATGAAAAGGGCAATATTTTCAACCGCGATCCACGTCGTGAGAGAAGATTGCTTATGCACAAAAGGGAAATCCTGCGGCTTTACGGCCTTGTTAAGCAGCAGGGCGTCACTATTGTTCCGTTGTCGCTTTATTTTAAGGGCGACTATATAAAGGTTAAAGTCGGTGTTTGCCGCGGTAAAAAGCTCTTTGACAAGCGCAAAACCGCAGCTGTGCGAGAAATGAACCGCACTATTGACAGGGCAATGAAGGAGCAGCAAAGAAGATGAAGTATTTTACAGTTGATTTAAAGGATGAATTCCCTCAGCTTAAAACAGGTAACCCAAGGCTGCATTGCTATATTAACGATTGCTATAAGGGCGGAGAAGGAAGAAAGACTCCTGCAATGCTGGCAATTGCAGGAGGCGGCTACGGCGGCGTTTGCTTTGATCGTGAGGGCGAACCCATTGCATTCTGCTTTTTAAAAGAAGGCTATTCTGCGTTTGCGCTTGAATACAGTGTGGCGCCTGCACACTTTCCGACACAGCTGCTCGAAGCTGCTGCGGCAATGATATATATTCGCCGAAATGCCGAAAAATGGAGCATAAATCCCGATTGGGTCGCTGTTTCGGGTTATTCCGCAGGCGGACATCTGGCAGCGAGTCTTGGTACTCTTTGCTTGGAGGGCGAGGTTGAAAAGGCGTTCTCGGTGGATCCGCATTTGGCAATTCCCAATGCA
>USAR01000162.1 GCA_900552605.1 uncultured Oscillospiraceae bacterium
TGCGTCTTCGGCAAGATATATTCTCGATGAATAATTGGTTGCGCCGGAGTAATACATATCCAAAAAATGCGTCCATAGTATCGCTCATACCAAATGCGCAAATAACAATTATTGTGCAGCCCACCGTTCCTATAAGACTCATTGCCGTACGTGATTTATGGCGCATAATGTCGCGCAGGTTCCAGCGAGTGCCGAATGAAAGCTTGTGAAATAACTTTGTTTTTTCAAATATCAACGGTTTCATCTTTTTCGGAACATACGGTCTCAGTGCGTCTGCCGCATTGCCTTTAAGCGCATTTTTAACCGAGAGAAAACCGATCAAAGTAAGCGCCGCTATAAGACACAAAAGCAACACTGTGCAGAAAACGGGCATACGCAATTTCCATTTAGGTAAATCCATATAAGTGCCCATCATTCCGTTGGGATTCATTATAAACGACGCTATTCCTGCACCGATAGCAATGCCGATAAGCGACCCGACAACACCGATTACGAACGCATAAGAAGTATAGTGCAACGTTATACGTCTGTCGTGGAAACCAAGCGCTTTTAATGTACCGATCTGTATTTTCTCTTTTGCTGTTAATCGATGCATTGTCGTAACCATTGTGAGCACGGCAATTGCCAAAAACAGCACCGGCAAAATCGATCCCATTGTTTTGCCCTCATCTGCTTCGCCTTCCGCAAGTGAGTATGAACCGGCATCCTCCTTTGCCACAATCATCAATGTGCTGTTAAGCTTGTTTTCAAGCCGTTTTGTAAGGGTGGATTTCGGAAGGTCTGATTTTATATGCAGATGCGGATAAAATGCGGCTGCGCTTTTTTCATACAGCTTCGGTGTTATGTAAGCAAAGCCGTAGGTGGTGAAATCAGGCATAAGCTGTGTTTCATCACGCACACAAACCATATATTCACCCGATTTTGCAAGTCCTTTAACCTCACCGTCAATCTCAAGTCCTTTATAGCTGAGCGTCAGCTTATCGCCCACCTTAACATTGTTTGCGGCGGCGTATTTATCCGAAAGCCAAATTCCGTTCTCGGAATCTTTATCGTATTCTTCGCCGCTTGTAACAATAATTCCCGATATATCGGGGTTTGTGGTAACGGTAAGAGCAACGCTGTCTCCGTTTTTCTGTTTTACATCGGCATAAACGGAAAGAAAACGCGAGGCACTTTTAACTCCCTTGATACTCTCCGCCTTTTTAAGCTGCTCCTCGGTAAAACCGCCCTCACTGTAAACGCGATAGTCTGCATAGCCGGTGTCTTCGAAGAACGAAAACATACTTTCTTCAATGCTTACCCATTCCATATTAAACCCGACAAATACGCCGCTGCCGAGCGCAATCATAATTATCATTGAAATAAACTGAGCTTTATAAACACCCACGGTTCTGATAAGTTTTCTAAAAAGCATTCGCCTCACCACTCAATCTCATCGGCGCTTTGAGGGTTCTCCTGCACAGTCTGCTATACTATCTTACCGTTTTTAACGCGAATCACCTCGTCAGCCATCTTTGCAATGTTTTGATTGTGCGTAACAATAACTATCGTTTTGCCGAATTTCTCGCCATTTTCAAAAGCAGCTTCAATACCAAAACGCCTGTTTCCGAATCGAGTGCGCCCGTCGGCTCATCGCACAGCAGTATCTTGGGATTCTTAGCAAGGGCGCGTGCAATTGAAACACGCTGCTGCTCACCGCCGGAAAGCTGTGACGGAAAATTCTTTAAATGTTCTTCAAGACCTACCTCGCGAAGCATCTCGGTAGCAGAAAGCGAATCCTTCGAGATTTCCTTAACAAGCGCCACATTTTTGTGTACGGTAAGCGTAGGTATAAGATTATAAAACTGAAACACAAAGCCGACGGTTTTTGCACGGTAATCGGCAAGCTCGTTTGACGGAAGCTTTGAAATATCCTTGCCCTCAACCGTTATCGTGCCGCCTGTGGGACTGTCTAATCCTCCAAGCAGGTTTAACAGTGTGCTTTTGCCCGCTCCGCTCGGTCCGAGAATAACAACAAACTTACCTTCATCAAGCTTCATATCAACGCCGTCAAGCGCCTTTTGTTCATGGTCGCCGCTTACATAAACGCGGCTGACATTTTTAAATTCAACAATTGCCATTTGTTCATCACCTTTCATTTTGAAAACAGCACGACGCAGGACTATCAACAAAAAAGGCAGAAAACCCGATAGCTTATGCCAGAGATGGCAAAGGACAGTCGGGGTATGTAGGCTACGCCGTATTTCTCTTTTCACGCCACTATTGGCGGATTCTTGCGGATTTCTTCATAGGTTTCAAGGATTGTTTTACTATCGGGAATTTCAAGCACACCCACACCAATAAAGTGAACCTTAATAGGAACGTGCTTTCTTCCGTTCTCGTCTTTGGTGCTGTCAAAGACTTCAATCCTTGTTATCAGCCGATTGACGAGTTCGGGTGTTAGCTCCTTTAAGTCGGTGCATTTGCGGATGATGGAAAGAAATGCCCGAAGGTCAACATTATCTTGCTCTGCGTTGGCAAGCCGCTGTTCCGCTTCGGCAACTGCCTGCATCAATTCTTTCTGCTCTTTTTCGTAATTGGCGGTCATACGTTCAAACAGATCATCTCTCAGCGTACCAAGCACATTTTTCTCAAAGGCGGCTTCAATCAGTTTATCCAATGCCACAATACGTTTTTTATTTTCTCAAGCTCCTGCTTTGCGACTTTGAGATTATTAGCCTTGTTGAGTTGGTGTTGTTTGCTGTACAGATACAGAAACACCGGCTCATATTCTGTAATATATTCTGCTGCTTCCCGTATGAGCTTCAGCACCATTCTTTCCAGTACCACATTGCGGATAAAATGGATTGTGCGACTGCCCCTGTTTTCCTTGTAGGCGGAACAGCGGTAAAATTCCTGATGCTCCTTTACGCTCTTGGCGGCACAGAAATACAGCTTTGAACCGCAATCGCCGCAATACATAAGTCCCGAAAAGATGCTTTGTCTGCCCGTCGCAGTATTTCTGCGGCGGTGCTTTTTTATCTCATGCACACGTTCCCAAGTATCCATATCAATAATGGCTTCTTGTGTGTTCGGGATGATTACCCAATCTTCTTCGGGGTGATATACCGTTTTGTGAACCTTAAAGCTGACGGTACTTGACTTGAAATTAACGGTACAACCGGTGTACTGCATATTTCAAAGAATATGGTCTACGCTGTTTTCCGACCAACGGTAGGGATAAATAATCTTGTTCCGTGTCTTTCTGCCGATGCTGTTGTAATAGGCAGTTGGCGTTAAAATCTTTTCTGCTTCTAAACGGCGTGCTATTTTGGTAACACCTAACCCCTCAATACAAATCTGAAAGATATATTGCACCACCTTTGCGGCAGGCTCATCAATAATCCATTGCTTCGTATTGTCGGGAGATTTCTTGTAGCCATATGCCACAGTTGCGGATACACGCTCACCGTTATCGGACTTGGATTGCCATACCGCACGGATTTTCTTTGAGGTCTGCGCCGCATACCATTCGTTGAATATATTGTAGAACGGCAGCATCTCCATACCTTCGCCCGTAGAACTGTTTACATTCTCTTGGATAGAAATAAAGGTAACTCCCAGCGTTGGATATACAATCTCTGCAAGACGACCGCCTTCAATATGCTCACGGCCGAAACGTGATAGGTCTTTTACGATGATTGTACCGATTTTACCTTCCTCTACCATTCGGTGCATGCGGTTAAAATCGTTTCGGTCAAAGCTCGTACCGGAAATGCCGTCATCCACGAAAAACATCGTGTTGGTGTAACCGTGCTTTTTAGCATAGTCCGAAAGAATCTGCTTTTGGTTGCTGATACTGTTGGATTCGTCCTCTTGACCTTTGCGCTTTTTGTCCTTGTCATCCTTTATATCTTCTACGGACAAGCGACAGTATAACGCTGTAATTTTTTCTTGATTATTATTCTCGGCATTCATTGCCATACTAAACTCCTTTCTCACGAAAGCCGAGCATTGTTTATTGGGCAAGCCAATTACACAATGCTCGGCCATGTTTCTACAAACCTACGGCAACTACAATAACTGCTCGGAAAGTATCAATTCTTTTAATTGCTGAAATAGTGATTTGTTGACCTCACCCTTGAATACGCCGGTAACATCGTAAATTGTACCGTTTATTTCTTCGGACACGGTAATTTGCTTTGGGATATAGCAGAGAGGTGTATTGTCGATAACCTCTGCCGATCTTCGGGTGAAATATTTCAGAATTTCGGGGATAAGGTTGGTAAGGCGGATATAGCGTTTAATGGTGTCTTTACTTGTACCCGCATCTTCCGCAATTTGCTCAGTTGCTAACCTCGGTGCAACTTGCACCGAGGTTAAATCTGTACGGTATCCTTTGTGTGC
>USAR01000163.1 GCA_900552605.1 uncultured Oscillospiraceae bacterium
TTGCGCTATGGGCGCCGGGGTGCGGGCGGCGCTGAAAGCGTGCTGAGAAAAAGCAAAACCGCAGGCGACATACAAAAGCCGTCAACTGTATTTTTATTTTTTCTTAATCATCTGCTCATATGGTAAAACATCATACCCAAGCCTTTTGTAAAGCCGCTTTGCCGCAACATTTTCCGGCTCAACCTCTAAGCGATATCTTGCTGCCGGTCGGTTTTCCTCGATCCATTTAAACACGGCGGTTCCTATTCCCTTTCCTCTGTATTGCGGCTCAAAATACAGCTCTTCAATCCACACAACCGCACCGCCTGCCTCACGACTGAAGGTTTTTGCAAGCAAAGCGTATCCCACAACCTTGCCTTCCGCCTCTATCATAAAACACTCGGCAAGCTCGTCGGAACGCCCAAGCTCAGAAAAGGTCGCCAAATGACAGCTATCGTCAATATTGTGCAAAACCGCGTCGGAAGAATAAAACCTGCGACTCATTTCCAAAAACCGTTCTTTATCGTTATTTGTTATGTTTCTAATGTTGATATTCATCGTTTTCTCTCCCTAAAAATACAAATAAAACGCAAATGTGAAAAAATTTAAAAAATATTTTTGTCTGAAAAGCCGCATAAAACAAGAACTTTTTAAAGAAAAAACATTACTTTATAAATTTAAATTGTGAAAATTCCTTGCATTTTGTGACTGACTATGTTATAATGTAGAAAATGCGAATTTGAGGAGGAAATTTAAATGGAAAAACAATTAAAGGTACTGATAGGTGACGACGTTACGGAGTTTGGAAAAAACTGCGCAAACATACTTAAAAGTTACTCCATGGAGGTAAGTACCTGCAAAAAGGACGGCAAGGTTTTGCTGTCTGAAATCGAAAAGCAAAAACCCGATGTCGTTATAGGCGATGTTTTTATGCCGAATATGGATATGCTCAGCGTGCTTAAAGGTATCAAATCGTTGGCACTTGAGCACACACCGATTGTTATGGTTATGTCCGGCTTTGACAGCCCCCAGCTTGAAAAGGAGACGCTTGAAAGCGGCGCGTCTTACTATTTCATAAAGCCCTTCGATCTTAATGTACTTGCAGAGCGCGTTGTGCTTTTGTCCGGTTGGAACAGAAAGAGTGAAGATAAAATCTCGGAAAAAAGCGGCAGTGAACGAGATTTGGAATTTATGATAACCGAGATAATCCACCAAATCGGTGTGCCTGCGCATATTAAAGGCTACCACTATTTAAGGGATTCCATAATTCTTTCGGTTAACGATCCCGAGTATATAAACTCGGTTACAAAGCTGCTGTATCCCACCGTTGCAAAGATGTATAAAACCACAGCGTCAAGAGTTGAGCGTGCAATAAGACATGCCATTGAGGTTGCTTGGGACCGCGGAAATGTTGATGTTTTAGATTCTTATTTCGGATATACTATCAATAACGGCAGAGGTAAGCCGACAAACAGCGAGTTTATTGCCATGATTTCCGATAAGCTGCGTCTCAGACTCAAGGCGTGCTAAAAAGCTGATCTCAATATTGCAGCTGAAATGCATTTACCCAAGCCTTAAAGTCCGGCACACTGCCGTGCTTTAAGGCTTTATTTTGCAAAATCGGTTTTTGAAAAATCGGCAAACGCCTGATTTTTGCAAATATCAAAGCTGTAATTCTTTGTTGTGCAAATAAGCTTAGATGATGTATAAAGCGGATAAAAACCGCTGTCGTTTGCAATTTTTTTCAAAACGGAATTAAGCTGCTTTGCCCTGTTTTTTTCGCTTGCCGTGCAGAGCTTTTTGATATTGCCGTTAAGCTTGCCGTTGCCAAAGCCCAAATTTTTAAATGTTTCCGACGCGGTAAACTGCTTTAAATAAGACGCGGCGGAATTGGAAACACAGCGAGTCTTCACAACGGCGAAATCATAGTCGCCGTTTGCAATGCGGTAATTAAGTATCTCTTCGCTGTCAACTGCGGCGATATTAACGGTAACTCCAAGTCGGCTTTGCCAAGCGGCGGCAATCTGCCGCACTGCATATTCCGTTATTTCGTTTTTTTCAAAAAGAATTGTAAAGGTTGGGAAAACGAGCTCCAGCTGAAGCTCGTCGCATCCCTCTCTGAAGGTATCGACCGCTTTCTGCTCGCTTAGCACATTGCGTTTAATTTGTGCCGATTTGCTGTATCCGTTAACAGACTGCGGCAAAACATTTAGACTTTTTCTTGCACCGTATGTTTCGTTTTCGTATTTTTGCAAAGAAAAGTCTACCGACGACATAAGCGCGGACAGCGTTTTTTCGTTTAAAAATTCGCGCTTTTTGTTTGCCATAAGCGAATATGCACTGTCGGAAAACGGTGTTACATTCATCTCAAAATTTGACTTTTTAAACTCGGTGATAAGCGCCGCGTCAACTGCGGTATAATCCGTTTCGCTTTTCTTAACATTTTCCGCAAGCTTTTCGCTGTCGTTAAAATAAAAATAAACATCGGGAGCTGCCGATTTTTCACTGCTCGGTGAAAGCTGCAGGTATTCCGTGTTCCACACCGAAACCTTGTATTCTCCGTTGCCCAAAATTGCTTGCTGCTTTAAGCCGTAATAGCCGCTGCTTTTTTCCACAAAATCCTCGCGGCACGGCATACAAACAGACGTTGTCAAAAGCTCCGGAAAATCGGAGCAAGGGTATTGCAGCGTTATTTTTAATGTCTTGCTGTCGGGTGCCGCAACTCCGATGTTTTTTGCAGACGTTTTACTAAGCTGCGCCTTTTCAAAATTTTTTATTGCAAAAAGGGTATAGGCAAACGGCGCTTTTGTTGCTGGGTCGGCAGCGCGGCGAAAGGCAAAAAGGAAATCCTCTGAGCCGAGCGGTTTGCCGTCCTGCCACTTGTTTTTTTCGGAAATTTTAAATGTGTATGTAAGTCCGTCGCTCGAAACAGAGTAGCTCTCGGCAGCATCTGTGATGATTTTTCCGTTTTCATCGTGCCGCAAAAGACCTCTGAAGGTATTGTGCACTATTTCCTGCTCTGTGTCGTTTTCCGCAATTTGCGGATCGATGTTTTTAATTCCCGTAATATTTTCCGCAATAATATTTTTAACTGTCTCTTTTTTGCCGCAGCCTGTCGGTATTACAAAACAAAGGCACAAAAAAAGAGGCAGCATTTTTTTTAAGAATTTCAAAACAGGCTACCTCCGTTACTGTCTATTGCCACTATAAGCGGAAAGCGATTGAAGTGCAAGCGCTTAACCGACTCACAGCCAAGGTCCTCAAACGCAATTACCTCGGCGCTGTCAATGCACTTTGCCGCAAGTGCGCCGGCACCGCCCACAGCGCAAAGATAAACTGCGCCGTTGCTTTGGATAGCCTTTGCAACCTCTTCGCTCCTCGGACCTTTTCCTATCATACATTTAAGGCCTAAATCGAGCAGTCGTTTTGAATAAACGTCCATTCTGCTTGAGGTTGTTGGGCCGCAGCTGCCGATTGCCATACCTTCTGGAGTCGGCGTAGGTCCCGCATAATAAATTGCGGCGCCGTCTATATTAAAAGGTAACTGCTTTCCGCTGTCCAAAAGCTCAAAAAAACGCTTGTGCGCAGCGTCGCGCGCGGTGTATACAGTGCCGCTTAAAAGCACCTTGTCGCCGGCTTTTAAATTTTTTGCCGCAGCTTTCAAGTCCTTTGTATCAAGCTCTGTTATCTTCATTTTTTAATCCTTTTTAAGTGCCGGCTCGTTAGCGTTTTCAATTGCCTGCTTTGCATCCTCAAAAGATGAGAGTGCAGAGTTAAGCTCGTTGCTGTAATCCTCCGTTGCCGATGCAATTTCTTCTTTGATCTCTTTTAAGCGATTATGTATTTTTGCAATCGATTCCATTGTTTTTGCAACCTCATAATCGGCACGGGCGGTTTTTTCGCGAGCGGTTTTTTCCGCAGCGTCGGCATTTGCCTTTGCAACAAGATAAGTTTTTGCAATATCGGCTGCCACCTGCTCTGTTTCACGTTTTTGACTCTCAATGGTTGCCGCCTCTTCACTGAGTCTTTCAATTGTTTCCTCGCTTAATTTGAGTTTCGCTTCAAGCTTTGGCAATTCCTCAAGCTTTTCAAGCAGCTTTGCGTTGCGCTTGTTAAGCTTGTCCACCGTCGCAACCAGCTCCTGCTCGCGCTGCTCGGTCTCCTTTTGCGATTTTTTGATGTATTCAACAACGTCGTCCCGATTAAATCCCAATATTTCTCTTCTGAACCCGATCTTAGACATTTTTATTCACCCCACCTGTATTTTAAGTGCCGCACAGTGCGACATTTTTCGCCGAAGATTCTTTAAAATTCCGTTATTCCGCCTGATCGTCCTTTGCAGCCTTTTGCTTTTGACCGCCCTTTGAATGACGAATAAATTTAACGTCATCACGGTGCACTGA
>USAR01000164.1 GCA_900552605.1 uncultured Oscillospiraceae bacterium
GGTCAGCTTACGATTCCGAAAAAGCGTCTGAAAGACTATATGTTTAAAATCAGCAGCGGCGAAACATTGGAACCGGAGGAGCTTTGCAAAAGACTTCTGAACAGCGGATACACACGCTGTGATACCGTTGACGGAACCGGGCAGTTTGCCGTGCGCGGAGGAATAATCGATTTTTACGCTCCGAATCTGCCGCAACCCGTGCGTGTGGATTTTTGGGATAACGAGATTGACAGAATCAGCTTTATTGATATATCATCTCAGCGTAGTGTTAAAAACCAAAGCCAAGTTAGCGTATGTCCCGCGGCAGAGGTATTTTGCAGCGACAGAAAAGCACTTGCCGAAAAGCTCCTGGACTTTTTAAATTCCGGAAAAAAGATAACCGAAAAAGCAAAAGCAAGAATTATCGGGGATATAAACTCGCTTAAAAGTGATGTGTTCGTTCCGCTTGACAGATATTTAAAGCTGTTATTTGATACCGAAGAAACCTTACTTGACTACCTTTTCGGCTTACCTGTTTTTATAAGCGAGGGTCAGCGTGTTGATGAAAAGCTGCGCTCTGCCGAGTGGATAAACAGCGAGGACACGTCAAGGCTTTTTGAGGAAGGCTTTTTGTGTGACGGATTGGATAAATACTGCTTGCAGCCGTTTGAAATATACAAAAAGCTTGAGAGCGGAAAGACAGTCTACCTCGAGAATTTTAATGTAAACAGCTATGAACTGAAGCCTGTTGTTACGGAAAGCTTTAATATGCAGCAGTCGTCATTTTGGGGCGGCTCTGCGGCAACCTTGGCAGATGATTTAAGCGCGGTAGGGAAAGAGTCTAAATATGTTATTTTAGCCGGTGCCGAACGCTCTGCAAGGGTGCTTTGCCGTGAGCTTTCGGAGTATAAGGTTAACGCGGTAATCTTGAATGAGCCTAAAGAAATTCAGGCGGGCGTTACGGTAACTGCCGGAGGACTTTCGGCAGGATTTAGCTTGCCTTCGCTTAAATTTACAGTTATAACGCAAGGCAAAACAAGGGGCGGTACAAAGCATCGCGTTTCGTCAAGAAAAGACGCAAAGCCTTACAACTCGCTTGAGGAACTGCACGACGGAGACTATGTTGTGCATGCGGCACACGGTATCGGCGTTTTTGACGGCATACATTCAATGACGGTGCAGGGAATTAAAAAAGACTATATAAAAATCAAATACGCTGGGCAGGATGTTCTGTATGTTCCCGTAACTCAGCTTGACCTTGTTTCAAAGTATATCGGAGCGCGCGAGGACTCGGGAGTTAAGCTGCATAAATTGGGCGGCAGCGAGTGGACGAAAACGCGTGCAAGGGTGCGCCGTGCCGTTAAGGATATGGCAAAGCAGCTTACAGTGCTGTATGCCAAAAGAATGAGTCTTAAAGGCTTTGCTTTTTCTCCTGACGGTGATTTACAAGCCGACTTTGAAAGCAGGTTTGAATACGACGAAACAGATGACCAACTGCGCTGTGCCTCTGAGATAAAGGGCGATATGGAACGAGCCGTGCCTATGGACAGATTGCTTTGCGGTGACGTCGGTTTCGGAAAAACCGAGGTTGCTTTGCGTGCTGCATTTAAATGCATTGCAGACGGCAAGCAGTGTGCAATACTTGTTCCGACAACCATACTCGCGTGGCAGCATTATAACACTGCGACAGAACGCTTCGGAACACTGCCTGTTAATGTTGAAATGATTTCACGATTTCGCACAAAGCGGCAGCAAACGGATATTTTGCGCAGGCTTAAAAACGGTGAAATAGATCTGCTTATCGGCACACACAGGCTTATTTCAAAGGACGTGGTTTTCCGTGACCCCGGGCTTATTATTGTTGACGAGGAGCAGCGTTTCGGAGTGGGTCAAAAGGAAAAGCTTAAGGAGCTGTTTCCGCAAATCGATGTGCTCACATTAACGGCAACTCCTATACCGAGAACGCTTAATATGGCAATGACAGGGCTGCGTGATATGTCGGTTATAGAGGAGGCTCCGCAAGACAGACACCCCGTGCAGACTTATGTATTGGAGCAGGACGACGGTGTGCTGTCCGATGCGATTGAGCGAGAGCTTCGTCGCGGCGGTCAGGTGTATTATCTGCACAACAGAGTCGAGAGCATTGAGGCGTGCGCACTGCGGCTTAAAAGCAGATTTCCCGACGCTTCAATTGCCATTGCACACGGAAAAATGGATGAGGACACACTCTCTCGTGTGTGGAAAAGGCTTATTGAGCATGAGGTAGATATTCTTGTTTGCACAACCATAATAGAAACGGGGGTTGACGTGCCTAACGCTAACACGCTTATTATTGAGGACGCCGACAGAATGGGCTTGGCGCAGCTGCACCAGCTGCGCGGAAGAGTCGGGCGTTCTTCAAGAAGAGCGTATGCATATCTTTGTTTCAGACGCGGCAGAGCATTAAGCGACATTGCCACAAAGCGGCTTAATGCAATACGCGATTTTACCGAATTCGGCAGCGGCTTTAAAATCGCAATGCGCGATCTTGAAATAAGGGGAGCTGGCAGCATTTTGGGTGGTGAGCAGCACGGTCATATGGAAGCCGTGGGATACGATATGTATTTAAAACTGCTCTCCGACGCGGTTGCAGAGGAAAAGGGCGAGCAAAAGCCTAAAGAGCAAGCAGAGTGTCTTGTGGATATTGCCGTTCCCGCACACATTCCTGAACAGTATATCACATCGCTGCCGGCAAGGCTCGGAATATACAGAAGAATCGCCGACATTAAAACCGAAAGTGACAGGGAGGATGTAACCGACGAGCTTATCGACCGCTTCGGCGAGCCGCCGCGCTCGGTGCTGACTCTTTGTGATATTTCGCTTATCAGAGCACGCGCCGCAGAGCTCGGCATAACAGAGATTGCTCAAAGAGAAAGAAATTTACTTTTGTATGTTGCGGATATAAAATCCGAAAGTGTTGCGAAAGCTTGCGCGGCATTGCGCGGCAGGTCGATGCTAAGTGCCGGAGCAAAGCCGTATATCTCGGTAAGAATGGATACATCCGGCGATGTTATAAAGCAGCTTAAAGAAATAATGGACGCAATGACAACGGAAAATACACAAAATCATCAAAAGTGAAAAAAATCAGTAGACTTTTTTTGAAAATTGGTGTATAATGCATATGTATTTCTGTCAAGGAGGAAATCCGACTATGAAAAAATTAAGAGGAATTATTGCGGCGGCAGTTTGCGCAGCGCTTTGTTTAACAATGGCTGCTTGCCACCCAAAAGATGAGGTTGCTGTTACAGCTAAAGAAAAGAACGGTAAGACCACCGTTGAAATCACTTCCGCACAGTACCTTTACGCTTTGACAAGCGCAACCTTGGAAGCACAAAACAACATTTCCACCGAAAATTCCGATAAGGATACCATTAAGGATTATTCAAAATATAAGGTAACCGAAAAGGACGATAACGGCAAGGAAACCAAAACCGAGTATTACAAGTGGATTGAAAAGCGCGCAAAAGAGCTCATTGCTCAGTATGCCGGCACAATGATCAAGCAAAAGGACTTAAAGCTCGAGCTTGATGAAAGCACAAAAAATTCCATCAAAAGCTACGGCAATATGTATTGGCAGTATTACTATCAGCCGACATTTGAGAAAAACGGCATCAGCAGCGACACATACCTTAAAATGTTCACTGCCGATTATTACAGAAATCAGTATTTCCTTTCGATCTATGATGAAAAGGGAACAAACCCTGTTGCCGAAAAAGATGTGTCAAGCACATTCTATAAAAACTATTGTCTCGGCAATGCTATTACTGTAAGCGTTTCGAGCAGCAGCGACAGCAACTCATCATCAAGCACATCAAGCACATCGTCCGATACCTCTTCAATGAGCCTTGACGACGCAAAGAAGCTGCTTGGCGGATATAAGAAGCGCATTGAAAACGGGGAGAAGTTTGACACTATATTCTCGGAATACAACAGCAAATATAAGTCGTCTGATTCCGACAGCAGCTCTTCACAGTCGGAAGAAAAATCTGAGACCGTTTTCGGCTCAAGCGAAACAAGCAGTGAGTCCGATATTTTCGACACTGTTTACAAAATGAAGAAAAATGCCGTACAGGTTATTACCAACAGTGATAAAACAGAGGTTACGCTTGTTCAAAAGCTCGACATTAAGTCCGACGAGGATACTTATTACAAGAGCTACCGCGAGACCGTGCTGCATCAGCTCAAGGACGATGAGTTTAACAGTGACTTCGAGAAATACTGCGACGGCTTGAAGCTTACCTACAACGAAAAGGCAACTAAGCGCCTTACCGCAAAGAAGATCGACGTTAAATCAGATACTTCTTCAAGCGCAAGCTGATAAAAAATATATACAAAATCAAAACCACCGGTTTATTC
>USAR01000165.1 GCA_900552605.1 uncultured Oscillospiraceae bacterium
AAAAATGATATTAACGTTGAGCTTAACGGCGATACGCTTACGATCTTTGCCGAACGCCACAGCGAAAACGAAACCAAGGATAAAAAAGACAAGTACGTTTGCTGCGAGCGTTCATACGGCAGGTACAGCAGAGAATTTAATGTTTCTGCCGTTGATACATCCAAGATCAGCGCAAAGTATGATAACGGTGTTTTGAAACTGACTATGCCGAAAAAGTCGGAGGCGCTGCCGAAATCGCAGCGGCTTGAAATCGAGTAATTCGGTAGACTTTAAAACGCTCCCTCTTATAAACCAATCCCTTTTAGTAACAAAAACCGTCAGAGCGAGTAATTCGCTTTGGCGGTTTTTTTATGTGTTTTTAAATCAGATACTAAGGGGTGTATTTTATTGTTTGACAATGATTAAATTTATTGATATTAACAATTAGCTTATTGTAAAAATACCGATATTGTGGTAAAATGTTCTACAATATAAATCATAAAACGAAAGGAAGAACGCTAATGAGCAAACAAAGTATTGAAACAAAATGTGTGCAGGGCGGTTATACTCCTAAAAACGGGGAGCCGCGTCAAATTCCGGTTATTCAAAGCACAACGTTTAAGTATGCCACAAGTGAGGATATGGGCAAGCTTTTTGATTTGGAGGCTGAGGGTTATTTTTATTCCAGACTTCAAAACCCGACTTGTGATACCGTTGCAAAAAAGATTTGCGAGCTTGAGGGCGGCACTGCGGCAATGCTCACGTCTTCCGGTCAGGCAGCAAGCTTTTACAGCGTCTTTAATATAGCTTCGTGCGGCGACCATGTCGTTGCGTCGTCGGCAATATACGGTGGAACATATAATCTTTTTGCCGTTACTATGAAGAGAATGGGTATTGATTTTACATTTGTTTCTCCTAACTGCAGCGACAGTGAGCTTGAGGCTGCTTTTCGTGATAATACTAAAGCTGTATTCGGTGAAACGATTGCAAATCCTGCACTTTGTGTACTTGATATCGAGCGCTTTGCGAAGGCAGCGCACGAACACGGCGTTCCGCTTATTATTGACAATACTTTTGCAACACCCGTTAACTGCCGTCCGTTAGAGTGGGGAGCCGATATTGTAACACATTCCACAACAAAGTATATGGACGGTCACGGCGCAGCTGTCGGCGGATGTATTGTTGACGGCGGCAAGTTTGATTGGACAAAGTATCCCCAAAAATTCCCGGGTCTTTGTACTCCCGATGAAAGCTATCACGGCATTACATATACAGAGCGTTTCGGACTCGGAGGGGCATACATAACCAAAGCTACGGCGCAGCTTATGCGTGATTTCGGCTCGGTACAGTCTCCGCAAAGTGCGTTTTTACTTAACCTTGGGTTGGAAAGCCTGCATTTACGGGTTAAAAAGCATTGTGAAAACGGCATGGCGGTTGCAAAGTTTTTGAAAAGCAACCCACAAGTTGCATGGGTCAAATACCCAAGCCTCGAGGGCGACGAATATTTTGAGCTTTCGCAAAAGTATTTGCCAAACGGCAGCTGCGGTGTTGTGAGCTTCGGCATTAAGGGCGGAAGAAAAGCGGCAGAGGCTTTTATGAAAAAGCTTAAAATAGCAGCTATTGAGACTCATGTTGCAGACGCAAGAACCTGTTGTCTGCATCCTGCAAGCAGCACACACCGCCAGATGACCGACGATGAGCTTGCAAAGGCAGGGGTTCCGGCCGATCTCATTCGTTTTTCCTGCGGAATTGAAAACGCCGATGACCTTATTGATGACATTAAAAACGCGCTTGCCTGATTATTAGAACAAACGGAGGATTTAACACTAATGCCGATTAGGATTCCCAACGATCTGCCTGCGGTTAAGGTGCTTAACGAAGAAAATATTTTTGTTATGACGGAGACCAGGGCGATAACTCAGGATATTCGTCCGCTAAAAATTTTGTTGCTTAATCTTATGCCGAAAAAGGTGGAAACAGAAACACAGCTTTCTCGCCTTCTGGGCAATACTCCGCTGCAAGTGGAGCTTGAGCTTATACACACAAAAAGTCACGTTTCAAAAAACACCTCTGCCGACCATATGCTTGCGTTTTACAAGACATTTGACAATGTAAAAGCACAAACCTTTGACGGAATGATAATAACAGGAGCTCCGGTTGAGCAAATGGCTTTTGAAGAAGTGGAATATTGGAGCGAGCTATGCGAGATTATGGAGTGGAGCAAGACGCACGTTCACAGTACCTTTCACATATGTTGGGGCGCGCAAGCCGGGTTGTATTATCATTTCGGCATTCAAAAACAGCCTCTTCAAAAAAAGATGTTCGGAGTTTTTCCGCACTATGCCGTGCGCAAACGCTCAATGCTTTTGCGCGGTTTCGACGACAGGTTTATGGTACCTCATTCGCGCCACACAACCGTTAATGAGAGCGATATTGCTGCGTGTTCCGAGCTTAAAATTCTTGCTCGTTCCGAGGAAGCGGGCGTGTATGCTGTTTCAACCGACGGCGGCAGACAGATATTTATAACTGGACATTCCGAATATGATGCAGATACACTGAAAAAAGAGTATCTGCGTGATTTGGCGGAAGGCAAGCCGATTGAAATACCGAAAAACTATTTTCCGCACGACAACCCCAATTTTGCGCCTGTCGTTTCGTGGAGAGGGCACTCTAACTTGCTATATTCAAATTGGCTCAATTATTTTGTATATCAAACCACTCCTTATGATATCACAACGATTAAATAATATGTGCCGACCTAAATTAAGCGCGTTTTAAAAAGTCACAAAAAAAGTCATAAAATACAGGGTAAAGCACGGTTAAAAAGGTGAAAATCCAGAACTTGCTTCATATTGCTGAAAACAGTAAAAAGACTCGGAATCCTTTAAAATCAAGGTGTCCGAGTCTTTTCTTAATTGGAGCTGATAACCGGATTCGAACCGGTGACCTCGTCCTTACCAAGGACGTGCTCTACCACCTGAGCCATATCAGCAACCACTTCATTCGGCATCACTGCCGAACAAGTAGTATTATAAACGAAACCATATTAAATGTCAAGAATTTTTTTGAAAAACAATAACAATACATAAGTTTATTGTTTAATTGTTATCATTGCAATTGCGTAATGCTTAGGCTCGTCTTTAAGCTCTGCGCGCACTGCAATCATATCGCCGGACTTTGCGTCTTTGCTTGCGGTATATATGCCGCTTTCATCAACGGTGCCTTTGGCACTTTCATTTGTTGCTGCTGCAATAGACCATACAATAGGTTTATCCGAATCAATCGCAGTTGCGGTGATTTTAACGGAACCACCGATATCCGCTTGTTTTTCAACCTTGTCAAGTGCAACCTGTGCCCAGGGCTTTTCGGTTGTGTAAAGCACCATTTGGTAATCACTGTCGATAGTATCTGTTATTGTACCTGTCGATTCAATAACCCTGTCGCACTGCGGCAGCAATGCGTTTGCATCAGGAGTTATTGTGCGTTTGTAGGTGTGACGGTAGAAGGTGCGTTTTTCGTTGTCGCCGAGGCAGACAATAATTTCTCTTCCGTCGTGGTTTTCTTTCGATTCAACCGCAACCGTCATACCGCCGTTTGGCAGAATAAATGCAGCAACTCTAACGTCATCTTGAACAGCGGAGGTTTTAACACTTACTGAATGAGAGGGAATATAGCGCATAAAAAGACTTAATTCGTAAAATACCGGATTAACCTTTTCAACACCGCCTTTTATAGCTGTGTATCCGAATAAATCAAATTCATTGTCCATTAAGAAAAGCGATGGGTCTGTAAGACAGGTTCCCGAAAGGGTCCATATAAGCGCACCGGAATAGCCGGAGTTGTGCACCGCCATTGCGTACGGAATATGACCTCTTTCCCAAGATGTGTTTTTAACGGCGACGCCGAATTCGCTTATCGTCATTCTGCCACCGTTTGCAGCCTTTAAGTGTTTTTTGAAGAACTTCATAAGCTCATCATATGAATAGTCGTATCTGTGCTGAGTATTCATATAAATTTCATCGCCTAAGTTCTTTGTCATTGCTTCAGTCCAATTTATTTGAACATCATCAAGACCCGATTGTTCAGCACCCCAAAGCTTAATAAGGTCGCGTGTGCCGTCGGCTTTCATTTGTTTTATAACGGTTTTAACAAGCTTTATGTAGTATTCCTGCGGCTTCTTGTCGGGCACTAAGAAATCGCCTGCTTCCTGGTTGCCGTAGTTTGATTCATTGAAGAATGTGAGATACTTAATGTTGTCGTAACCACGGTTAACAATGAGTTCTTTAACCGTCTTGCTGCAACATTTTGCAAAGCTATCAAGGTCGACGGGAGCAGAGTCCTTCTTTGTTTTAATTTCTTTGAAACAATACCAATCCCAAACACGCCTGCC
>USAR01000166.1 GCA_900552605.1 uncultured Oscillospiraceae bacterium
CTACTTAAAAAGAGGTATTTATTATGAAATTAACTGATTTACTAAACGAGCAGAAAATATCAAAACTTCAATTAGCACTGAGGTGCAATATACCACCTAACCACCTCTACAATGCACTAAACCAAAAAGAACCGTTATATCCGTCTTATAGGAAAAAAATAGCACGATATTTTAACATTGATGAAGATATTTTATTTAAAAGTGAGGAATGAAAAATGACCGATAATACTTATTTGACAATTCGGCAGGTTGCCGCAACTGGCATATTGAGCGAACACGCAATTCGCATTATGGAAAAACAAGGGAAAATTCCTTGCTTGAAAATCGGCAAAAAAACAATGATAAATTTTCCTTTGTTTCTTGAAACCTTGAACTGCGAGAGCAAAAGGGCGGTGAAGATATGAAACGGCTAACTATAATGGAACTGCTCCAAGAGGGGGTGCAGAACGCAATCACCGCAAAAGAATTAGCCAAGTATTATAATTGCGATACACGAAATATCACCCGAACAATACATAATTTGAGGGCAAAGGGCGAGGTCATTCTATCAAACAACATCGGCAGAACTTACGGCTATTATCTTCCGGCTGACCGTGCCGAAGTAGAACGCTTTGCAAAAACAATGCACAGTCGATTAAAGAATATAAAAATTGCCACTCTTTCGGCTGAAAAATATTTATCAGAGGTTAAACAATGAGTGAAAAAAGACCACCTGGATTTACTTTATTTGCCGACAAAATGGTAATGCTGGCACTTTTGCCCGATGACGAAGCAGGGCAAGTCATTAAAGCGGCAATCAGTTTTTATTATGACGGAGTGCTGCCGGATAATTTTAATATCAATCAAAATCGGTGCTTTGACTTGATAAAGGCTAATATTGAGGAAAGTTATGCAAAATATGAGGCTGCTTGCAAAAGAAATAAAGGGAACAGAAACAGCGGAAAAAGCAAGAAAAACACATCCGATGATTAGTTGTTTGACGAGTGGTTGACGAGTGGTTGACGAGTGGTCATAACTAATAACTATAACTAATAACTTAAAACTCAAATCATATAACACAAAGAAATAACTAAAAAATAATTTGTATAAGGGTAAAAGGAGTATAAGGGTGCAACCTTTGCACTCCTCTCTCTTTAAGGTGATTATTATGTTTGATTATGATATTTTTAACCGTATAGCAATTAAGCAATATAATTCCATTTCTTGCCCGTATACGCTCAATGAAGTATTAAGCATATTCAGATATTACTTTGATACATATAGGGCTTATATGGGCAGGGAACACCCTTATTTAAAGCCGCAACAAGTCAGAGAAATAATAGAGCGTTTGCCTTTTTGCGAGGATATGTACATAGAAGCCGAAGAATATCCTACATTGATAGAAAGTTATTTTAATACTGACTTTAACGCTGATTATAATATCAACCATTTTTTCAGTGGAGCAATTCGACTAATGAGGATATACGACAATGGATTATATTAAACCCAAAAGAAACAAGACGATAAAAGGGGGGTGATAACTTGACTATCAATGATGAAAAGATACTTGCTGCTCTTATCTCTTGTGGGAGCGTTAGAAAAGCCGCAGAGCGTTCGGGCGTGTCTGTATATGCCATAACAAAAAGGCTCAATACAGACAATTTTAGAGCCAAATACGAGGCGTTAAAAAACAACATATTGACAGAGGCTTGCGACAGTCTTACAGCACGCTTAACACTTGCTATTGATACTCTCTGCTCTGTTGCCGAAGATGAAACGCAAAACGCAAGTATCAGAGTTTCTGCAAGCGACAGTATTTTGCGGCACGGCTTGCGATATGTTGAATTAGCACAAATAAAAACACGGCTTGACCGTATAGAGGAGCAATAAACACAATGAAAAAGAGTTATAAATGCGTTATATTCGTTCTTTCCCTTTGTGCAGTGTTTGTATTAGGTATAAATATAAAATGCCTTACAAGCAATTTTAAGGCACATACAAAGGACATAAACACCGATACTATATCAATCACATTAGGAGAGCGGCACACCTGCCAAATAACCGATAAAATAAGCGGCTCACAATGGCGTTTTAAAGCTGTTTTACATCGCAAAGGGCAGGAAGTGCCGAACGAATTAAAAACCGCAGGAAACGAAAATATCACTATTACCGGAGCAGGGCGTTATATTATCGTTGATGATATAACAGGCGGCAAGCGGTACAAAGTGAAATTGTAAGGGGGGGTGAATATGAAAAATTTTGAAAATCGGCTAAAACTTGCCGAGAAAAAGCTGAAAGAAAACGGCGAACTATACAGTACCGTAACATTCAAAGACGGTACTGTAAAGCGGCTACCGATACTTGACCTTTACAGGGAAGCTGTAAGCGGAACTATAACAGAGGTTTGTTATCCGGCAGCAGATAAAGAAAAATACGGCTTTGCGGAAGTAATGAGCCGTTCGTTTGGCGAAAGCGTGAACTATCACGCAGAAAATGAATAAATTAAAAGGAGTTTTTACAATGGACTACAACAAGATTAGAATTAACTTTACAGGCTATAACCGCACGCTTTCCCAGTATGAGGAAGCAAAAGCAGAGGCAGAAAAGACCTACACCCCCGAAGCGTTTTACAAGTGGAACAAAGAAGCGGTACAAACGCTTAGAGAAAAGACCGCCGGCTTTAAAAAGAGTTTGAACGAAAACAAAGAGCAAGAGCTTGCCGACTTGAAAATGGACTCTCTCCGCAAAGTGGGCTTTCTTGATGAGAATGTAGTCAAATTCCTTTCGGCGTTTGATGACCTTTCCTCTGATGAGCTTTCCCACCTTGCTGCAACCGTTTCAAAGGACACGGCAACGCAGGAATATATTGCACAATACGCCGCAAAGAGAAACACGGCATATAATAAGCCTGTCACGGCAAAGGCAAAGTATGAAGCGGCAAACAGGCTCTTTAATAGTGCCGAGTGGATTATTGACAACGCAGCAACCGACAGAAACGCAAGAACGCAATTAAAACAGTTTTGCACCGACAGCGGCTTTAACGCCTTTACAGCAGAGGCGGCAACGGTGATTGACGCAGAATAATCAATCCATATTTCACTTATAGATTAGCGGCGGCTTTGTGCTTGCCGCTTTTCTTTTTGCCAATACTTCCTCACTATTAAAAAAGGCAGAAACTAATTTTTTAAGCGTTTGGACATCAAACGGACATCAAAAAAAGGCTTGCCACAGAGTATAAGCCCTGTAAACAAGCCATTTTCTTTGATAAATAATTATCTCTTTGAAAACTGCGGTGCACGACGTGCGCCCTTGAGACCGTACTTCTTTCTCTCTTTCATACGCGGATCACGAGTGAGCAAGCCTGCCTTTTTAAGAGCGGGACGAAGGCTCTCGTCATACTGCAAAAGAGCGCGGGCGATGCCGTGACGGATCGCACCTGCCTGACCTGTAACTCCGCCGCCGCCTACACGGCAAACGATGTCGAATTTCTCGGCAGTCTCTGTGAGTGCCAAGGGCTGACGTGTTATGAGCTTCAAGGTCTCAAGACCGAAATAATCGTCGATATCGCGGTCGTTGATGGTGATTTTACCTGTTCCGTTGTAAATGCGAACGCGGGCAACAGAGCTTTTTCTTCTGCCTGTTCCGTAAAAATAAGGTTTTCCTTCAAACATTCCTCAATACCTCCCGATTAAAATTCATAAACTTCGGGCTTTTGTGCAGCATGGTTGTGCTCTGCGCCTGCGTATACGCGAAGACGGGTAAGAGCTGCACGGCCGATAGTGGTGTCGGGAACCATTCCCTTAACAGCATATTCCATTGCAAGCTCGGGTTTCTCGCTCATAAGGGTTTTATACTGAGTTTCCTTAAGACCGCCGATATAACCCGAGTGGGTGCGATGATACTTTTGCTCTAACTTTTTGCCTGTAAGAACAACCTTATCCGCATTGATAACGATAACGTGGTCGCCGCAATCAACGTGAGGTGTAAATTCGGGCTTAACTTTGCCGCGGAGCAGGTCTGCAACAACGACTGCAACACGTCCGAGCGGCTTGTCTGCAGCGTCAACAATATACCATTTGCGCTGCATATCCTGTGCTTTTGCCATAAAAGTGGACATAACATTTACCTCCGATTTGTTTTTGAACGATGTTTATGATACCACACTAATCCGCACTTGTCAACACATTTTGAAAAAATTTTTAATTTAAAATTTCAATGCTTTAATTTTCTTTATTTTTCTCTTATTTTCTCGCGTTTTCTGATTTTCGATTTACAGTAAAATTTGTAAAGCTTGGCATTGATTTGCAATCGTTAATAATGGCCGTTCAATTTCTGACCGCCTTACAGGGACAAATAAAGCCCCTATCACATCACGAGGATGTAATAGGG
>USAR01000167.1 GCA_900552605.1 uncultured Oscillospiraceae bacterium
CAGTGCGGAAAATCCGCACTCAAAAAACAGGTTCGGATTTATTATCGCTTGCCTACCTATTATTTAATTTCCTGTTCTAAGTTTTTGAAATCAGCTGTGTCAAAGAATTCTGTTATGGTAATTCCAAATCCGTCGCACAGCATTTTAATGGTTACTACTCCCGGATTCTTGCTTTTACCATATAATATATTCTTAATTGAGGACGGAGCAACAGCCGATTCAATCGCCAGACGATGAATTGTTAAATGTTTTTCATTACATAATTGCAAAATTCTGTTTTTTACTGTTTCGTATGTATTCATATCATAACCACCTTTTCAATGGTATTTTATAATAATACTATTGACATAATGGGCTATATATGATACAATACGGACTATAAATAGACCGGAATTTATAAAGGAAAGGTGTAATTATGAAAAAAACTTATCAATGTAAGAATTGTGGAAATGTTTATTCATCAGATTTAGGCGTTTGTCCTCAGTGCTTTACTCCTTTAAAAAAGGCAACGGCAAAACGGTGGTAGAGCGCATCATATTTTTGAAATATTTTTTCTTCTAGTAAGGCTAAAGTTTTAAAGCTTCAGGCTTATGATGTCTGTTGATTCTTTTGAATAAAACCACAGTATTTCGAATCGTTGTAAAATACGCTTGACAACGCCTTACAGCGGCGTTAAAATATATGTGTCAAAAAACAGACAAAAATACATTTTTTTCGATTCAAGGTGACACCCGTGAAAAGGTTAGTGGCGGCTGCACTTGCTGCTGCATTTTTTGCAGTAGGTCTTTTCGGCTGCGAAGGCGGTAAAAAGGAAAAAAGAGAGAAGTTCATTTATCTCAGCTCATTACCGCATATTACTGTGTCGAGTATTCAAGCCGACGCATCGAGTGACAATTCCGGTAATTACAGCAGTAATTCAGACAGTTCTAAAACAAGCAGCTTCGATTCTGCAAACAGCATCAGCAAAACGACAGGGGAAAGCAGCGACAGCACTGTCAACTCGGCGGTTAGCAATAACGAGGCAGCTACAAGTAGCACGAACGGCAGCGGCGAGCAAAACAATGAGACTGTTTGGGTTTCGGAAAACGGAACAAAATATCACTCAAAACCCGATTGCAGCAATATGAAAACCGCAAGCGAAATGCCGAAAAGCAATGCGGAAACACTTGGGTATTCACCTTGCAAACGGTGTTATAAACAATGATTTTGGCAAGGAAGATTTCGCAAATTCTGCGTTATGGCAGCTTGTTTTTGTGTATTTTATAAATAGTTTCATAAATAGCTTTTTGTTTAAACATCTCTGAAATTTTCAGAAACAGTTACGACTGCGGCATAGCCTGCGCGCAGTGCCACAGGCGTGACTGTCTTTCATTGGTTGTCGGCGGTGCGTCAACGCTCAAGCTGAGACTTAATATACAATTTAATATTGCAAAATAAACGGCGGAGATTTGAGTCTCCGCCGTTTGCTGTTATTGTGCTGTTATTCTTCCAAAAAGCCTATTTCGGTCATTATACCGGACAGCTTTTCCAGCTGTTCATCGCTGCCGGAGCATTTTTCAAGTGCCGCAAGAGCTTTGTCCTTTAAGGTCTTTTTCCCGACTAAATCATCATACATTTTACCGTAAATATCCAGAAGTTTTTGCAGGCTTTCCTCCCTGTGGCGAAAAACCTCGGTAAGCGCTGCAATTTTTTTAATTGCGATCTCATCGTGAACCGTGGTGCTTTCTTCGCCTGTGCGGTCGCTGTCCTCAACACAGCCTATGTTATTGACAGTGTTTTTTAAATCTAAAAGTTGCCCTTGCACCTTTTCAATTTGCTTTAAAATATAACCGAGAGAAAGAATTTCAGTATTCTTATTATCCGACATATCATTATCCTCCGATTTTGAATTCGGTGGGCACGCTAAGCATATTTTGTTTTTTTCTATAAAGCGAGCCCTGCCTTGCCTAACAAGACCCTTCGCCCTTTTGGGGTAGGTCGATTCATATTCATTTCCTTGTTTATCTACCACAATAATGTTTTTTTCTATGGGTATCTCCCCTTTGTGAGTAGTGAGTAAAGCTGTTTTTTGTTATGGGTGCCGTCCCCGTTTACAAATAAATAATAACATATTGCATTGATTATATCAATACTCAAATACCGATGTTTAAAATCGGATAAAAGATATTGTTAATCGGATAAGGATTTGCGGTTGTGTTATCTGTCATATTATGTTAGAATAATTTTAGTAAGGTGGGAAAATTGAGTGCGTTAGAAATGACCGACTTCGAAATATTGACATAAAAGACAAACGCTTTGCTATTTCAACAAATTAAAGATTTAAAATCTGAAAGCGAGGAATAAAAAATGCGTGCACCGTTTCAAATCTTAGCCATACCGTACCGTATTACAAAAGGTGAATTGTGCTTTTGCGTGTTTCGTCGTGCGGACTCTGACGCTTGGCAATTTATTGCCGGCGGCGGTGAGGATAATGAAAAACCTATGGAGGCAGCCCTGAGAGAAATAAGGGAAGAAACCGGTTTTGTAGCCGAGAAGCTCACCGAGCTTAAAAGTATTGCATTTGTTCCGGCAGAGATTGTGACGGAAAATATGCGCGCGCATTGGAAGAAAGATATCTTTGTTATACCCGAATATAGCTTTGCCTTTGAGTGCAACGCCGACCCTACCCTTTCGTGCGAACACAGCGAATATCAATGGCTGCCGTATGATGCGGCTCGTAAACTGCTGAAATGGGATTCCAATAAAGTGGCGATGTATGAAATTATGTGTAGATTAAATTCGATAAAGAATTGTAGTACAAAAACTTTTGTAATTAACGGGGAAATAACTGTTAATGATAATACAACTCTTGAGGAGCTTTGTGAACTATTCAATAAATTTCAAGATGAAAACAGTCTCGGTTTTAGCGGGAGCATAAGAGACGAAAACCGATAAAATGAAAATACGTTATTGTGGGTTTTCCTTGGGCATATAAAAGTAAAATTATATTATTGTATTTGAGCCGGAGCTGCGCTGCCGCGGCATAGGAACACGAGTGGTTCAAAGAATAATTGAAATCGCAAAATCGGAACAGGCATACCAAATATGCGCCAAAGTAAGAAAAGAAAGCGCACACTCGCGTGTTTTGTGGCTTAAAAATAAATTTTCAATAAACTCAGCGCAAATGCCTGACGGCAATATTGCTGTTTCGTTTGTAGGTTATGTTTTATAATTTAAGAGGTCGAGTATGGAACAAAACACCTTTATTTCTTTTGCAGATGTAAAAGAAAGCCTTTTTGACTCCGAAATTATGACACTCCTTGCACCGAGTGTTTATAATCCTACACCGGAGCGCTTAAGGCTTAGGGCGGAAAAATATGCTGCGGACACAAATACTTATGTTTATGCTTGCAAAGAGGCAGGTGCATACACAGGCATTGTTGTATTCAAAATTGATAACAGCACAGTCGAGATTTGGGATATTGCCGTAAAGAATGAATATCGAAAAAAGGGTTTTGGCAGCAGGCTTATTGATTTTTTGTTAAGCAGGTTTAAAGCGGAGAAAATTACTGCCGAGACCGACGACGAGGCGGTTGGATTTTATAAAAAATACGGATTCAATGTTAAGTCTGTCGGTGCGGTCGGTGGCACAAAGCGCTATTATTGCAAGCTTTCTGCTGTTACACGTCACTACGATTTGCTTATTGAAGAAAACAACGACCCCGTGCACGACCCTGAACCGCTGCGAGAATATATGGACAAATTGGACGGGCAGAAATTTATTGATTCGTTACAGCTGAAAAAAGAAAAATCCGTGCTTGAAATCGGTGTGGGAACAGGGCGGCTTGCCGTTCGTGTGGCGCCCGAATGCCTTGAATTTTGCGGCATTGATATTTCACCGAAAACTATCAATCGGGCAAAGGAAAATCTTAGTGAACATAGTAATGTGATACTTGTTTTAGGAGATTTTATGAGCTATGATTTCGGAAGCAAATTTGATGTTATTTATTCGTCACTTGCTTTTATGCATATAAAGGACAAGCAGGCGGCAATCAATAAGGTAAAGGCGCTGTTAAATATCGGTGGCAGATTTGTGCTTTCCATAGACAAAAATCAAAGTGATACAATAGATTACGGAACTCGGATGGTGAAAATATACCCCGACAAAAAAGAGGGGATTATAGGGTTTATTGAAAACTGCGGAATGATTGTTGAAACAGCGTTTGAAACCAAATTTGCGCACATTATTGTTGCTGTTAAATAAAATGTCGGGTTTGTATTGCGACAGGCGATTTTTTGGTTTTGTCCCTGCCGTCGTGCGTTGCTGCGCCCCGGCGCCCATCGCCGTACGGCGATGGAAAAAGCCGATTTATCG
>USAR01000168.1 GCA_900552605.1 uncultured Oscillospiraceae bacterium
TGTCTTGTCCCCTCTTTCAGAGACGATATTGAAGGCAGAGCCGATATCGCGGAAGAGGTTATGAGAATTTACGGTTATGACCATATGGAAGGCACTAAGATGACAGGCGAGGTTATTCGCGGAAAGCTTTTGCCCGAACGTATTAAAGCTAACAAAATCAAAAATATCCTTATTGAAAACGGTATGCGCGAAATCACAACCTATTCATTTATCAGCAGCAAGGCGTTGGCTCCCCTTAATTTGAGCGAGGACGACCCGAGAAACAACGGAATAAAGCTGCTCAATCCGCTCGGAGATGAATACTCCGTTATGCGCACACAGCTTTTAACAAGCATGCTCAATGTGCTATCAACAAACTATAACAGAAAAATCGGCAGCGCAAAAATGTTTGAGTTAAGCAAAATTTTTCGTGCAAAGTCATTACCGCTGACAGAGCAGCCTGATGAAATTCCTCACCTTTGCCTCGGTATGTACGGTCAAAGTACAGATAATATTTTTGATATTGAATGCGGTGAGTTTTTCACGATAAAAGGCATTATTGAAAGACTTTACAACGACTTTGGAATGACAGTTAAATATGAAGCGGCAGATGAGCCTTATCTGCATCCCGGCAGACAGGCAAAGGTATTGTTTAACGATGAAAAAATCGGCATATTAGGCGAGTTGCACCCTGTAACCGCCGAAAGCTACGGTCTTGGCGATACAAGAGTCTGTGTTGCGGAGCTTGAGCTTTTGCCGATTTACAGTTTCTCTAAAAAACCGACAATTTATAAGCCGTTACCGAAGTTTCCTGCCGTTACCCGCGACCTTACACTGCTTTGTGATGAAGATTTGCCGGTCGGAGATATTGAAGAGGTTATCAAAACCGCGTCCGGTTCCCTTTGTGAAGACGTTTCGTTGTTCGGCCTTTATCAAGGTCCTCAGATTCCTATCGGCAAAAAGAGTGTATCCTTCAGCATTACACTGCGTGATTTGAACTCAACGCTCACCGACGAGCAGGTAGAACAAATAATACGCAAGGTTTTGGTAAAGCTTGATGAGATCGGCGCAGTGCTTAAAATGTAAATTATTGAGCAATTAAAAATTACAATAATTTTCACTTGCATTTTGCTTTGATATGTTGTATCATATACTTTGTAAGGGCAACGGTTGCGGAGCCTATGCATAAGGTCTGACAAGTGCCGCAGCTTAATACCTGTAATTTACCCTGTGTTTGGAGTGACGTTTATGAACGATAAAACAATGACATTTTCTCTCGGAAACGAGCAGGAGCGCGAAATTCACGAAATTATGTTTGTTGTTTATAACGCTTTAAAGGAAAAAGGTTATAATCCTATCAACCAAATTGTCGGATATATTCTTTCTGAGGACCCGACATACATTACAACGCACAACAATGCGCGCAGCCTTATTCGCAAAGTAGACCGCGATGTCCTGTTGCAAAGTATGGTCAAGTTTTACGTTAATGATAACTGACGATTAACATATTAAAGCTGTTATTTTGAATTCATTATTTAAGACTGCTGAGTTATTCAACATTTCTCTGTTGGGGCTCAGCGGTTTTTTTATCATTTATTTAAACGCACGTGAGGAACGGTGATTATAAAAAAACTATGGGATTATCGGTAGTTAAGTCATAATTCCATAGCTTTTGTTGATTTATATTTTTAATGAAGCCTTAAGAGCCGATTAAGCTTCCGTAACACTTACAATCTCCTTATTTTCCGTATGATCAGATAAGCACTTTCTTCGACGCAATGTCGAGGTAGCGGTAAAAGTAATAATTGAAACTAACGTTAACAATGATACAATCTCAGATACTCTCCAATACCACGGTTCGCAGAATTCAACCTTAAATTTGCCGCTGTAACCGCTTGGTATTCTTACCCACAAAACATTATTGTCGCCGTTAACGATTTCAAGCTGTTTATCGGTATTGAGATCGTATGCTTTGTAGCCTTTAAAATTGACAACAGGAATTTGTATTGACGCATCGCTTGCGGATGTATTATTGCAGTCTACGGTAAAGCGGTGATGACTTTCTTTCCACTTTTTAATTATAACATCACCGTCGGCAACGCTCACTTCTTCATTTGCCAAAAACTTTTGATCAGTACCTTCGGGCAGATAAAACGGATACATTACATGGTTGCTTGGCAAGTTCTCGTTACAGTAGAATTTGTATCTCGTACCGCCGGTAATATGCGAAAAATAAAGACTTGTAGGAATTATGCAGAAGAACATTAAAACCGCTGCAAAAACTCTTGCTGCTTTTTGTTTGTTGCATTTGCGTAGTCCGGTGTACAACGAAACCGCAACAAGTGTAAAAGCAATATTTGCAATAAATAAATATCTCCACGGAAATTGAACTGTTGCAAATAATTGGTATATCTTTTGGTGAATGTTCCTGAATTGCTCCCAAGGAAAATATCTGCTTGAAATAAACACAGCAATACAACAGATTGCCATATACATTCGTGTGCTTTTCGAAATTATACCCTTGTCCTTTTTAGAAATTAACAGGTAGATGAACAAAGCAGCTGCTGCAAGAAAAGCGCCGCCCAACAGCAACGGATAGCTGTTTGTTGGGAAAAATAAAGCAAAAATTTTTGCAAGTGTCAGGCCTTTTTTCTGTATAGCATTTTGTACAAACTGATATCTGAATTGATATCGCGAGTAATCTATAAAAGGAACAATAAACCAGACACAAGTCAGCAATGTAAAACCAACTGCTTTAGCAAGAAGAACAAATCTATTCTTTTTGAAGGTCTTTTTAAAATTATATATACAGAACCCGCTTAAGAAAATAGCCATAATTTCTGTTGAAAGAATGTGTGACATAACAATTCCGCTCAGTCCCACACAAAGGGGTAACCAATCACGCCGGCTGCCGGTGTTTACATCTGTAAGAGTGTATATCCGATACATTCCGTAAAATACCAACGGCAAAAAAAGCATTGCGGTGTACTCGCCTACCGAACCGCGCCTTGCAATACAAATAACTCTGTATGCCGCCAATGTATACAGTGCCGTGCCGAGTAATGCCGATTTATTATCGTATATTTTCTTTAAAACAAAATACGTTATAAATGCGGTTGCGGTGTTTATTACGGTAACATAGAGCTTATATGTGAACAGCAACGTTGCACCGCAATTATAAAGAATTGCAGACGGATATAAAAATATATCGCAGTAAAAAATTGGATTTGCAAAGCCGTATCCGTTAAGCAGCAAATAGTGCAGTCTAACGGGGAAATAGCCACCGTTCAGCGCATCTGCCAATGAAAGAATTCGATTGAGATGAAAACGACCGTCTGAGGTGTATGATATTGTGTCTGAAAATTCAATTAATGAACAAAATAAAGAAATTGCTAAAAGCGAAAATAGAGTTAATTTTGTATTCTGAGAGATTTTATTGCTACTAAATACAAAAATCAGCACATCTATGAGAAAAAATAAAAAAAGATAACCGATAATCCTTAAAAATCTGTATTTAAGAATCTCGGTAAACTCAACTGAATTAAGAACATAGCTCTTATTAGTTTTAAACGAGAGTGCAATATCATTCGTACCTCCACCGAAGCTGAGCCAAATTCTGTTGCTAACCTCGTTGTCTCTATTTGATAATGCTATTGAATCATTTTCAACCGAAAGAGGCTTAGAATCGGAAGTGATTTTCATAACGCTTTGTCAACGGTTTTCTTTGATAGATTTGATGCAGTGTATTTTATCTTAATGTCATAGGCTCCTGAACATAATTTAAATCTATGATTATAAATAATGTCATCATCTACAACAGCTGTGCAATCATCTTTAAATTTATTCTTTTGAGTACATCTTTCTTTCGGTAAGCTGTACAATAAAAATGCAATAAAAATAATTTGCAATACAACAATTAAGGAAATAAGCCTGTGTTTATTGATAAAGGATATTGCTTTTATATGAACCTCACTAAAAAAATGCGGCGAACAGGTGTTTGTTCAATGATTATTTCTCGGAATTTTCCGAACTGACTGATTTGGCGGCAACACGTTTTTTAATAATTGTGTTCACCCAACGGGTAGAATAAGAATATTTTTTCGAAATCTCAGCCACGCTTTTGCCGTTATTATAATCTTCAACAATTTGATTAACGACAAACTCCTTTGCATAAAGGCGCTGCGGAAAAGAAACCTGCTGACCCTTATAAGCCGAGTAGAGTTTAAGGGTTGCCTCAACGCCGATAATCGAGCAAAGTTCGGCATAAACATTTTGAAGCTGTTCGGATTTTATGTTTTGCATCTCAATACCTCATTTTTCGTTATTCCATATTATTTTAGTTATTTTTATGCGAATTAGCAAAAGAATTA
>USAR01000169.1 GCA_900552605.1 uncultured Oscillospiraceae bacterium
ATATAGTCCACAAATCCTGTGTCGGTTTTGTATTTAACAAAGGCGTTGTGACCCGTGCCGTAAATACCGTTTTTATCGGATTTTGAAACAACAGGACCGTCGGTCTTTTTGCTCCAATTTGAAATATCCATAACTCCGTTGCCGCTTGTGTTTTTAAAGGTCATAAGACCGATTGAATAGAACTCGCTTGTAGAATCGTTGACAGAATATGTCATAAACAGCTTATCACCGTGCGAGATAAAGCCGGGACCCTCAACAAGGCTTGCGGAAAGCAACTCAAATTTTTCAGTGCAGCTTACAAGCTTAACGGGGTCAGTATTGGGGTCAATGGTCTGAGGATCAAGCATTTTGTTAATATAAATTGCAGCCTCTGTTGTCCAAACAAAATAGTTTTGTCCGTCGTAATTGAGCACAGTGCCGTCAATGCTGAGCGATGTTTTCGGAATGGTGGAGTGGTTTTGGTTTGCAACCTGACCGAGATAGGTGTAAGCGCTTTGCGGGTCGTTAGTTGCGCTTTCTGCAACAACCATTGAGCGTGCGTTTTTGTTGTTGGTATCGCAAAGGCTTTCAAGGCCGGTTTTTGCCGCCCCGTAGATGTACCACTTGCCGTTTATCATATGCATTTCAGGAGCAAACCAACCGCTGCCGTAAGGGTCGTCTAAAACAGCAACAGCTGATTCATTATCCCAGTTAAACATATCTGCGGTTTTTTGCACCATAAGCTTGTTACCTTTTGTGAATACACGATAGTAATAGTCGTTGTAATAAGTAAAAGTCGGGTCGGCATTGGTGTTATCGTTATCCGAATTTGCATTTCCCGAATACTTTATAATCGGGTTTTGTGCAGACTTTGTAAATGTTTTTGAAACAGCCTTTGAGTAGATCGTAGTGCCGTCTTCAAATGTCACATATGCCTTAGCTGCACGAACGGCTGTTGCGGATTTCGGTGTGATGCCGAAAAGCGTGCCGTAAAAATCGTTTATGACTTTGCCGCTTGCAATTGCGCGAACAACCTTGCAACCGTTAAGATTAGCGTCTGTCCAATCAACGTCGCCAACCTTGGCATACGAAGTGCCGCTCATATACATAATGCCTGCTTCTTTAATCGCTTTGTTTTCGGGATTATTGATGTGTGCAAAAACGCTGTATCTTGAATCCTCCGCAACGTCGGAAAGTATGAAGACTCCCTCTTGCGGTGCACTGTCTGTTACAGCGGCAATTGCCATATCCGAGCAAACATAAAGCGTTGCACTGCTGCCCGATGCTACTGTGCTTGCTCCAACCGTCCAGCCTGTTGCGTCTTCGTCCGAAAGGTTGATTCTTTCGTCGAATACTTTCTGATAAGTTTCAGTGTTTTTCTTTGTGTCGGTAACGGACACTGTATATTTATCGTCAGTCTTTTTGTACTGAGCGATAAAGGTTATGTCGCTGTAAATCGGCTCATCGGCAGAAGCAGACCAAACCTGGAAGCCGTTATCATCGATAAGTCGCGCATAGCCGAATCTTTTCGGCATAGATTCTGTTGCTTTTATAAGCTCTTGCTCGGAAAGTGTTGTGCCTGTTTTAACGATAGTTTTGTAAACCACTGTTCCGCAGTTATCGGTAAAGCGAACGGTGTTACCCTCGGTTTCGGTATAATTTGCGGTTATGGTTTTTGCCTGCTCCGAAAGGGGACAGCTGTACTCTCTGTCGTTACTCAAAAGGTCGTTGCCGTTGTACCAACCGTCAAGGCTGTAATACTTTCCATCGCTTTCTATAATTTCGTCTGCTGTTAGTTTTACAGCGGCGCCGAATGTGTGCGCGCCGTTATTATCCATGGGACCTGTGATATCACCCTTTTGAATATTCGCTGTTGCTATATTTGATGAAAGGGTGATGTTATCTGCCGAAAGCGTTGTGGCGAATGTTCCGTACAGTGCAAAGTGCGAGATTCGCGCGTAGTAGTTGCGCACGCTGCTGTCTGCTACAGTATCGCCGATTGCATATGGGTTAATGCCGCAGATAATTCTCAGTCCAACAAATTTTGCTGTAACCGCATTGTCAAGCGTCACTTCGGAAAGGTTTGCAAGGTTATAAAAATCAACTGTTTTGGCAGCGTTTTCAGTAAACAAATCTGCCTTGCTGTTTGCGAATGATACCGCCATATGGTAAGGCGACCACCAGCGGTCAACATGACCGAGCAAAGCAAAGCTTTCGATCGACGATTCACAGTCGAGCTCATAATTGAGCTGTAAATACTGTGAGCTTTCGTCATCCTTAAGCGAGGTTATTTCCCCGCTTTCCGAACGGTTAATAAAGTTTATATCACCGTTACCGAAAGTTCCGTTTGTTGAAACAGCGCCTGTTGTTGTAAATTCAGAAAGGCTGTTGGCAGTTGAAGTTGCACTGCCGGCGTTTTCTTTAAGCACTAATGCATTGCAGAAGCTTTCGTCTGCGATAAGGCTGTTCGCGGTATTCATAAAGCGCGGATAAGTTATAAATGATGTTGTGCCATATGCGCTTTTTGCAATGTGGGTTGATTTAACGCTGAATCCGTTGTAAAAACCAAGTACATTAAATTCAGCAAGGTAAACATAGCCATCGGCCGCCGCCGAAGCTTTAATTGTGATATAACGAGCTGTCAGCTGTCCTTTATCGTAAGCGCCTATATGCTGTGCGAATACACCGTCAGCCGCGTTATAAGAATAGATATTTCTAGCGCCGCTCAACGAGCTGCCGGCGACCGAAGCATATAATTCAAAGCTGCCAATTTGTTTTGCCGTATCCTTTGAAAGAAGTATGTTAAAGCCGCTTATATCCTTAGCCTCGCCGAGGTCATATGTAATTGCGGCATATCCGCCGTCGCTTATTGTTTGCGAGCTTTGATAATCCACCATATAGGAGTTATCAAACAAGCTTTTTGCCGATATGTTTTCTTCGTTTTGCTTGCTGTTTGCACTGTCGTAATAAGAAATGCCGGCGACTGCGTTTTTCAGCAGAGTGGGGGAATTGATATTTGCAAACGGTGCGGCACGATCTGCGAATGTCGGGTTTTGCGCAGAGAAGTGACTGATGTGCTCACTGCCGTAAACCTGAAATTCGGCAAGACGTGCATAAATGTTTTTAACATCGTCAAGTGTTGTGCCTGGCGCTTGGTAGCCGTAAGGATACGGTGAAATAACCTTAAGCGCAACATAGCGTGCGGTGCACGAAGAGCCGTTAGCAAGTGAGAAGGTCTGCGAAAACTGATTATATGTGTTTTTGTATTCGGCAATCTTTGTCATTGAGCCGTAATCGGAAGAGCTTTTGCTTACATAAAGCTCATAGTGACCTGTTTTATTATCATTGTTGGAAGAGACAACTGCGATTTTTGAAATATCGTAGTTTGCGCCGAGGTCATAGGAAAGCCAAAGGAATTTTTCTGTGCCGTCAAGCGTGGGATAATAAGCACCGTCAACCTGCTTATAGAAAGTGCCGTTTTGACCGGAGCGACATTCGTTGTTGGCGTTTTCATCAAAAAGCTGTTCGGATGCCGCTATTAAAGCACCTGATCTGACCCATTCGCCGTCAGTATTTGTATACTGCGCGACAGAATGGCTGAAGTTACTGTTTTTGGCAGGGTTGGCAATTGCCGAAACACCGCTTTCAAGGTCGGTGGGCAATACCTTTGAGCTGTTTGATGAAACTGTGAATTCGTTGTCTTTAATCACTGACTGTTCCCCGAATACCGCAAATTCCGACAGGCGCGGCTTTACTTCATATTGCTGAAAGCCGACACTCTTTAGTTCTTCTTCGCTGAGTAATGAATACGAATAGTTAATAGGACTTATTATGCGAAGTGCAACATATCTCGCCCTTACTGTTTTGCCGTCCTTTACAGTGAAGCCTTGCATATATGAATTGTTGATATTGCGGTATTCAATAAGCTTGTTTTCTTCTGTAAATGTGTCGGAGGTTTCTGAAGCGTAGATTTCATATCTTCCTGTCATCAGCTTGTCGTTTCGCTGAGCTGTTGCAAACACAAACATTGAGATGTCATAAAACCCACCGAGGTCATAAATAAGGTCTTGGTACATTTTGCTGCCGTCAATAAGCGGCAATCCTGCACTGCCGTCATAGAATGCTTCGGAAGTGGGAGATTCAAGAACCCAACTGTTGTAAGGATATACTGCTCCGTCGTATAAACGATCGGGGTAGTTGAATGTGCCGGTTTCTTTAGACCAGCTGCCGTTTTTTAACCTATAGGTATAGCTGTAAAAGCTAAAGCCCTCAGTGTCGGCAGAGGAAATGCGATGCGAGCCGTCAGGCGCTGCGGGAAGAGTAAAATCAGACGGACTTTGCTCTGTCTCGGTTGTC